>JAAYZH010000183.1 GCA_012514965.1 Clostridiaceae bacterium
ACCCTGCAAAACATCTTCGGTATGGCTCAGTGGAAATATGGTGAAGTCGTCGATGGTGTCTTTACAGATGCTAACGGTGATACATTCACGATCGGCACTGACACAGTCGATGCCAAAGTCTTTTGGAACAACATCCTCGGTACTTATGGTTACAACCTGAGTGAAGACAATGGTATTAACCTCGAGAAGGCCGGCGATCTGAACATCGAAGACTATGTCAACGATCTCTACATCGCAAATGAAGGCCAAGTCGAAGGCGGCGTTGAGAATATTTCCGGTATCACCACTTCTAAAGTCACTGGTGATGACGGTGTCGAGCGTGACGCTATTGAGATCGTTGTGAATGGTGTAGACCCTACTGCTATCTTCAAGATGGGCATCACGGTTTCCCCCATGCACTATTACACCGAAGGCTTCAGCGGTGAGCTGAATGACAACGGCGTAGCTACCAAGGATCAAGCGTTCATGGATCATCTTAAGACCAAGAACCAGAAGCCTGTCGGCGCAGGTCCTTACGTCTTTGAAAACTATGAAAACAACGTAGTAACCTATTCTGCTAATGACAGCTTCCTTCTGGGTTCACCCAAGATCAAAACTGTACGTTATCAGGAAGTTGCCGGCGGTTCTGAAATGGACGTCCTGAAGACCGGTGCAGTCCATTACTCTAACCCCAGCGCTTCTACCGAACTCGTCAACAACATCTCTGCTGGTGAAGGTGACTTTGCCGGTCTCGACTACATCCTCGTCGACAACGACGGCTACGGCCTCATCGCCATTCAAGGTCAGGTATTCCCTGAACTCGAAGTCCGCCAGGCACTGGCTCATGCCATGAATATTCAACTCGCAGTTGACGACTACTATGGTGAACTGGCCAGCCCGAACTATCGTACGATGACCAAAGTCCTCTGGGCATATCCAGAAAGCACTGAGCCTCTCTATGCTTATGATGCAACAGGTGAAACCTCCAAGGCGCTCTTCCTCAAGGCCGGTTACGTCTATGACGAAACTGCCAAAACAATGAGCTATCCTGAAGCCCATGAGAAGGCCGGTCAGCAGGTCACCATTAAGATGACTCTGCCTTCGAACGCGGCAGATCATCCCGCCGGTTCCATCCTGATCGACACACAGAAAGTGCTTGAATCCATTGGCGTCAAGACTGAGATCGAAGTCGACCAATACGTCTTGAACAAGCTGAGCACAGCCTATGAGTCTGGTGTGCAGATCTGGGCAGCAGCCTGGGGCGGCGGCGGTGTAGACCCCGACATGTTCCAGATCTGGTATTCCGATCCTGCTGAGAACCAAGGTACATCGGCAGCCAGAAGCGGCCTCTACTACCTCTATGAGAATGGCAGCGATGAGCAGAAAGCTATGCTCGTTAAGCTTAATGAGCTCATCAAAGCCGGTCGTTCTACACTCGACCAAGAAGAGCGCAAGCAGATCTACGCCGAAGCCCTTGAGCTTTCGACCGGTCTCGCAGTTGAAGTTCCTACCTATCAGCGTAAGAACATGTTCGCCTTTGACAAGGAAGTAATCAATGCTTCTACCATGTTCACCGGCGATGACGTAACACCTTTCCAGAGCCCCATTTCCTGGATCTGGAATGTCGAACTGAACGGCTAATCTTGCCTCAAGGCTAGACTCTAGTTGTTCCGGAACTATAAAGATTTACAAGTGCAGGGCTCGGCTTCCCGCTGGGCCCCGCACTTAGTTTATGATTAGGTGGGCCCTCCTCAATGGGAAAATATATTGCAAAACGTATCGGACTAGCAGTTATCATCTTAATAGGAGTTTCGCTCCTTATTTACATGTTAAGCATGCTTATGCCTGCAGACTACATAGATAACCAGACAGCAGCAGCTGTTCAGAATGGATCTATGACTCTGGAGGACGTCATGCGACTCAAAGAGCTGTATGGCTTAGCTGATAAAAGCTTCGTCGGTATTCTCAAAGGCTACTTCACTTGGATGACAAGCGCCTTGAGTGGTGATCTGGGCTTCTCCTTTCTATATGGACGCCCTGTAACTTCAGTTATCGGCAAATATGTTTGGATTTCATTTACGATCTCTCTTATTGCTTACCTGCTCCAGATTGCCATCTCTATTCCGATGGGAATTAAAGCAGCTGTATATCAATACAGTGGATATGATTATTCTGTTTCCGTGTTTGCCATGGCGGCAACTTCTTTGCCTTCGTTCTTCCTCGCAGCCTTGCTGATGAATGTTTTGAGCATTCAGCTAGGTTGGTTTCCATTGCAGGGACTTACGACTGCCACAAGAATTTTCCCGGCCGGCTTTACATTCGCGAAACTTGTAGATATGGCATGGCATTTGGTCTTGCCGATCATGACACTTACTTTGCTTAGTATTGGTGGCCTGATGCGTTACACGCGCACAAATATGCTCGAAGTCCTAAATTCAGACTATATTCGCACCGCTAGGGCTAAAGGTCTGTCTGAAAGCGTCGTTATCAACAAGCACGCGTTCCGTAACACACTCATTCCTTTGGTGACTACACTCTCTGGTTTATTGCCCGGACTTTTTAGCGGAGCGATGATCACGGAAACGGTATTCGCCATTCCTGGTATAGGGTATATGGCCTTGCGTGCCACGCAGCAAGGTGATATTCCTTTCGTTATGGGTTACAACATGTTCCTGGCCATTCTCACGGTTACAGGTATGTTGATTTCTGACTTGATGTATGTGGTCGTTGATCCTCGCGTCAAGATTACTAAGTAAGAGAGGAGAAGTGTAATGAATCAATCACAGAATGGCTTTGACAACAATAAAGATTTCGTTAGCGGGGAAACCAACGCTCAAGAGCATGTTCACGCACAAGGCCTAGCTGCTCAACAGGAGCATCTCGAGAATCTTAAAGCAGAAGAAGAAAATTATCGAGTAATATCACCCGCACGTATGGTCGCCAAACGCTTTTTCCGCAGTAAGCTTTCTATCATCGGACTTTTAATGATCGTCTTCGTATTCTTATTCTCCTTCCTTGGTCCCATTCTTGTCGACGCAACTTGGGGTTATGGTGAAACGGAAGTCTTTAAGGTTCCGAGAATTTCAGGTTTGCTTACGACTGCAGGCTTCGAGGGAGCCGATGGCAACGCCTATCAGTATTATGATAAGTCCGAAACCATCGTCAATTTTAAAGCTCCTTTGTCTTTTGATCACTGGCTGGGTACTGATACTTCAGGTTTTGACGTATTTGTCAGACTGATGTACGGCGGCCGGATTTCATTGATTATTTCCTTCCTCGTAATATTTTTGGAAATGACGATCGGTACGATTCTGGGAGGTATATCAGGCTACTTTGGTGGCTGGGTCGATATCATAATCATGCGTATCGTCGATATTTTTGCCTGTTTGCCTGGCTTGCCAATTCTCCTGATCCTCTCGGCCACGATCGCGTCGATAGAGACCATACCGGCAGAGCACCGAATATACTACTTGATGGGGATCCTGACACTTCTCGGCTGGACCGGAGCGGCCAGACTTGTGCGCGGCCAGATCCTGAGCTTGCGCGAACAGGAATACATGCTGGCTGCAGAGACTACCGGTATTCGCACATCGCGGAAGATCTTTAAGCACTTGGTGCCAAACGCGATCCCGCAGCTCATCGTCAGCGCTTCGCTCGGCTTGGGCGGCATCATCCTATACGAAGCTACCCTCTCGTACTTTGGTTTGGGCGTACCTTTCCCCAGGGCAGCATGGGGTTCCATGATTTCTCTGGCAGATCCCTCCAAGGGCCAGGAAATTCTTGCCAACTATCCGAACATGTGGGTGCCCGCAGGATTACTGATCGTTATCACAGTATTAGGCTTCAGCTTTGTCGGTGACGGTTTGCGTGACGCATTTGACCCTCGTATGAAGCGTTAGTCTAGGAGAAATTGAATGGCTAAAGATAAAAGTAAAAAGGTCGACAAGAATAAAAGCACTGATGTCGATTACATGAGCATTAAGGAAGAGCGTCGAATCAGCCGCGAAAACCGTAAAGTGATGAAGCAGTTTGAAGCTGTCAAGAATCGCAAGAATGTGGATGAATCTGAATATCTTGCTGTGATGAAAGATCCGAATAACGTTGTCGAATTTGACAATTTGCATACCTATTTTTTCACGGATGTGGGTGTAACCAAAGCGGTTAACGGTGTCAGTTTCAACATTCCCGCAGGTAAAATCGTCGGTGTGGTCGGTGAGTCAGGCTGCGGTAAGTCTGTCACCAGTCTCTCTTTGATGCAACTCGTGCAGGGTCCGGTAGGCCAGATTGTTGAGGGCAGCATTCGTTACACGTCTTCCGAAGGAAAGACCTATGACATCGCGAAAATGCCCAGAGAAGATATGAGGCAGATTCGCGGCCGTGAAATCGCAATGATATTCCAGGAGCCGATGACAAGCTTGAATCCTGTATTTCGTATTGGCGAGCAGCTCGATGAGGCTTTGGCCTTATATAAGCCTGAGTATTCAAACGAAGAACTCAAGAATCGTTCGATCGAAATGCTAGAGATGGTAGGAATTGCTGATCCGGACAAGATTTATCGTAACTACCCGCATGAGCTGTCAGGCGGCATGCGTCAGCGTGTTATGATTGCGATGGCGCTGATCTGTGATCCTCGTCTGATTATTGCCGATGAGCCCACTACAGCTCTGGACGTGACGATTCAGGCGCAGATTCTCGATTTGCTGCGGAGTGTCAAGGACAAGATCAACGGCAGCATTATGTTGATCACGCATGACCTCGGCGTAATCGCTGAGATGGCTGATTATGTTGTGGTCATGTATGCGGGTAAAGTTATCGAAACCGGTACTATCCGTGAGATCTTCAAATCACCCAAACATCCTTATACCATTGGCTTAATGCGGTCAAAGCCGAGTTTATCCACTATGAATGAGCGACTCTACTCAATTCCCGGGCAAGTTCCGAGTCCGGTCAATCTGCCGGATTACTGCTATTTCTGCAACCGTTGTGATTTTTCTTTTGACCATTGTGAAGCAGAATATCCGGAGATGACAGAGTTTTCTCCTACGCACAAAGCAGCCTGTTTCTTGTATGAAGAACGTTTCGCTGACCGCCATCTGGACTTGCCTGCTCTCTCCAAGGCTATTTCGAGCGGCGCAGAAGCAGAAGCAGCTAGAAGTATTCCCAGCGGCTTCGTAGATCTACAAGCGATACTTGCTGCCGAATCAGCAGCCTCTGCGGTTGCAAGCGAATCTGAAGAAGCATAAACCGAAGGCACATGCCAACACACATAGAAGATCGGATGAAAAATAATGAAAGATAATTCGCAGCATACTGACGATATTCTGGTCGTAAAAAATCTGAAAAAATACTATCCTGCCGGCTCAAAAGGCGGTGAAAAGCGTTATGTCAAGGCTGTCGACGGTGTTTCCTTCTCCATAAAAAAGGGAACCACCATGGGCTTGGTCGGCGAATCCGGCTGCGGTAAAACGACAGTCGGACGTACGATCTTACGTCTGCACTCTGTAACAGACGGGGAAGTGGTCTTTGAAGACAAGAATTTGGCCAAACTGTCGAAGCAAGAATTGCGCAAAATGCGCCCGCGGATGCAGATGATTTTCCAGGACCCTTATTCGAGCCTTTCACCCCGCATGCCTGTCGGTGAGATCATCGGTGAAGCTGTGCGTGAGCATAATATTGTTCCGAAGGAAGAGTACGAAAATTACATTGCGAAAGTCATGCGTGACTGTGGTCTGCCATTTGCCTACGCCAGCCGGTACCCGCATGAATTCTCCGGCGGTCAGCGTCAGCGTATTTGTATTGCCCGTGCGGTAGCACTTAAGCCAGACTTTATTATTTGTGATGAGCCGGTCTCTGCTTTGGACGTGTCCATTCAGGCGCAGATTATTAACCTCATGCGTGATTTACAGGAAGAGTACGGCTACAGCTACTTGTTTATTTCTCATGACTTGTCTGTCGTGGAATACATTTCTGACACCATTGGTGTTATGTATTTGGGCTCGATGGTGGAGAT
>JAAYZH010000184.1 GCA_012514965.1 Clostridiaceae bacterium
ATAGTAGTAATTGCTGCGTTTGGCCGGCAGGTCGCGGGCGAATATAAACGAGTTTTCGGCTTGCTGGTAGCGATAATCCATCATCTCAACACATTCGTTGTAACTCTCGCTGATTCCGGCCAAAGCTGGTCTCGTTTCGCTGATGGCTGCGTACCACTGTACCTCGCCAGGTGTTTCACGCAGCAGTTCCGCCAGACGCTGTGTGGACTCAGCTTGGTTTTGGCCTACGAACAGCAAAATCAAGCTCAAAGCACTTTGCGGGAGGTAATACAGACTGACTTGATGTGCACAAAGCGCTTGGAATTCCGGCTTGCCCAGGAGTGCCTGCTCCGGCTCTGCGTGCGTAAAGCTCACATAGGCGATCGTGTTTTCGCTTTGCTCCAGCTCATCCATCAAGCTGGAACGTTCGTGATCCAGTACCGGACGGCCGTCGATCAGGCCCAGCAAGAGTTCCTGATCCTGGTAGCGCAAATTCTCATGCTGCAGCTTCTCCAGATCTTCACGCAGCCGATGATACGCGCTCATGCGGCGGCTGATCTGCTCCACTTCGTCAAAGACTTCCTCGTCTTGGGTGGAGGCAGGCGCTACGGGATTTACTTCGAGCGGAAGCAAGGCTGTTTGCACGGGTTTATACAAGTGTTTGCTGAGGTTGCGACTGACGATCAGGGCCGCTGCGATCAGAAGAGGAACGAGGCAGAGCCAAAGCAGGCCCAGCAGTAAGATCGATGTTCGGTCTTGTGGCACGAAAATCGCAAGGGTGTAATCAGTGTCTGGCAGATCATAAAGAATAAAATCCTGTTGCTGGCCTCTTTTGATAAGGAAAACATCATCGGCACTATCCGCGGCTCGCAGCTCCGCCATCGCAGCGGTCAGTCGGTTTGGGCCTATCTGCTCGATCGTCAAGGCTGGCTCACTTTTGGCAAACACTTTCTGGTCATGCTCCAGCAGAATGAAGGGGTAATCCGCAGCCGTCTGGACAAAATACTGCTTGTCGAGCCGCACGACAAAAATGAGCGTGTGGCCGGGGGTCGACCGCTTATAGATTTCGATAACCTCCTTCAAGCTGCCATCTGCCTCGAAGAGGGGGAAATTCAGGAAATTCTCACTGTCAGCCGTGAAAAATTGCTTGATCGCTGCGTCCTGCTCCGCTGACACCTTCAAGACCTTCGTAAAAAATTCCGACTTGCTCATCGTCCCCAAGGCCGTGATCAGACGAGCGTCCGGATAGGCTGAAGTCAGGGCCAGGCTTGAAGCGCTGGTAGAGAAGAAAATAGTGTTTTGCTGGAGTCGTTTGAAAGCCAGAATTGTTTCGTAAGAGTAGCCGCTGCTGCGCTCCGCAAATGCCAGTATGGTCGGATCCGTTGTGAGCGTTTCAATCTCTGTGTGCATGAGAAAGTTGCGCGTATTAAAGCTGTCCCGCTCAAACCAGGCGTAAGACTGCCAGCCGCCCAGCCAGCTTTTCTCGGTCTTCTGGTAGTACAGCAGTGAAAAGAAGACCGCCAGGAGCAGGAGGGCAGAGAAAAGTAAAGCAAGCAAAATTGCCTGTAAGCGCTTCTGGTACTTGCCGCGCGAGTGTTTAACCGACTGTGAGCCGAAAATTCTCATGTGTTTGTCTGTGGAATCCTTCTGCAGTGGATTTTTCTAGGACATCATTATAACAGGAGGAAGAAAGCAGGGGGAAGACGGCGTGACAATCGGCAATGGGTCTGGAATCGCGAGCGCTTGCGGTCGGTTGCCAGTCGAGTATTTGGCCTGTTCCGGGAGTGGGTTGAGAGTCATGAAAATTTCGATCTCAACGTGTGGATGTATCTTGCTTAGACAATTTTCTAAGTCAAAAATTGGATTCGTCAGCAGACCTGGGTGAATTTCTGCTAGAATAACCGAACACATTATTCTGAGGAGATCACATGAGAAAACTTGCCAAGAACCGACTGTACCTCCATAGGCCCTGCAGTATGCTGATCACACTGTTCCACTTGCGAGGCGACATCGATCTGACCCGGTTTGCGAGTGCGATCGAGAAGGCAATGGGCCGCCATGAGCAGCTCTGCAGCCGCATTGTCCAGACCCCTGAAGGCCAGGCAGGCTACGTCCCAATGGAGAAACCACGTGTCGAAATTACAACAGAGACATACGAGCCCGCTGAATCTGCCGACGAAGAGTCCCTGACCGATATTGCCTTCGAATGGGCCGACGCAGCTGTGCGTTTCCAGATGGACCTGGCCGAAGGCGAGCTGATGCGACATGTGCTGATCAGCGATGGTCTCGAGACTATCTGGGGAGTCGCCTCCCATTACTTGGCAGGCGATGCTTTCTCGATCCAGTTTTTGGCCAAAGACGTCTTCCGCATTCTGGACCAGCCGGGAACCGAACTGTCTTTGCTCCCCTGGCAGGAAGTCAAGGAAGCGGACCTTCCTCTCGAAAACTACATGTTCTTCACCGATAAATTGAAATTTAAGAAAATAAACAAAATGTGGGCCAAAGACAAGCGGGTGTTCGGCAGCGACGACCTGCGCCGCATGCATCACAACTTCCATGAAGCCTATCCGCTGCACAGTGTTCACACTGAGCTGAGTGCGGAGACCGTCGAAAGTCTGCAACGCTTGACTGCAGAGCGTAAAGTGCGTTTCAGCTCGCTCCTGGGAGCAGTGTTCGTCATGGCCAGTCGGGAAACGGACGCTTTGTCCTTACCGGTTAGCATCAGGCCAGAAGGCTACGAAGGAGTAGGCAATTATCTGGGGAGTCTAAGCCTGCAAGTGCCGAAGAAAGTAAGTAGCGACCTCTGGTCAGCGGCGGTGGACCTGACGGAGAAAATCGACAAGGGCATGACCATGCCCACCCTTCTGCATCATTCAGCAATTATTTTGCAGGGTGTCAGCGACACACTCATCGACGCCGGCTACTACGCCGTATATGACGGCTTTAAGAGTACTGCTGCACTACAAATGAGCGGTCTCTACGGCTTGACTACAGCCGGTACAGGTACACAAATTAACAATCTGAAGATTCTCCCTCTGGCCGGCCGCTATGGCTTCGGCTTCGTGGAGCACGTGTACGTCATGCCGCCCATGGCGCCGAACTTCGCCCGCATTGTGGGTGTAGCGACTGTCGAGAACCGTCTCAGTATCACCATGACTTTCTATCAGGACAAAGCCCACGAACAGCGTTTGCTCGATCGGGTCAAAGAAATCCTCGAAACAACTGCTTCCCTATAAGGGCCAAGCCGTGAGCGCACACTTTCGGAGTTTTTGGCCGGATCAGTGCTCAGGTTGACAATAAAAAAGACGTATCCCAAGTGGCCTTCCACTTGGGATACATCCATCTGCAAGATCTGTAAGAGCATGCAATCCATCTGATCAATAGCTCTCCTGCGGGGACTGCGGGGGATTGGACCAGTCTCCTTAATAATAGTTTAAGAATTTGGCTATTACCGGACCGGTCAGGGCTGAGCAGCTGACCATAAACAGTAGATTCAGGCCCAAGCCGACGCCGCCGCAGATCAAGCCTGCCATGGCGAATGTCCGATTCTTGTCTTGACCCACTCCTTTAGGGAAGCGCTTCATCGCGAGTATACCGGTGACGACAGCGGCGATGCCGATTATGATGCCGAGGAAGAGCAGAAGAACGCCTATGGCAACGATCCACAGGAGCAGGCCTAGGAAACTTAACACCAGGGACACAACGCCGCACAAGAGGCTGGCAAAGGCCAGCGCATCCGTTTTTTCAGGCGGGATTGCGTGGGTGGGCTTACGGTAAGGCTGGTTAGGGGCTGAATAGTACGAGGTGCCGCCGGGATGTGACGTAGGCTGCGTACCTTGTGGTGTGCCTTGCGGATACGGCTGGTAGCTCTGTGAATGCTGGTATGGCGGCGTTTGCTGACCGCCGGCGTTGTACTGGTACTGAGGGCCGGGGCCGGGTTTGAAGGCATTTTCAGGGCGTCCTCCGCCACGGAAGACCTGTTGTGCTTCTGCACCGCTGTGGAAGGCCGGGGCGGCTTCTGGCGGTGCGGAAGGAGGTGCGCCCTGAGGATGTGTCTCCCAAGGAGCGGGCGTGTAGGCCGCGTCGGGTCCGGGGCTCGACTGAGGAGCTGGTCCCGCAGCGTTCGGTGCGGGGTTCAATTCTGGTTCGCGTGGGGTAGACGACGCGTTCGACTCGTTAAACTGTTCCATCCTTGCCTCCTTTGGGGCCAAAATAACTCTGAATTCTGTACCTTTTATTATAGCACCCTGGACCAATGCCGTCGGCTATGAATTACGTTGTTACTCTTGTGAAGAGTGTTCGGGGGTTTGTTCAGGCCAGGTGAGATCGGGTGAGTAGAATAATGCTGAACCGCGAAACGGTGTTTCCAGCAACCAGGCTTGCTGGCCCGGCCAGCCGTAGTGGACCAGGAGGGCTTTGTCCGCGCCTTTTTCCCAGTAACCATAGGCCAGTACGGCATGATTGATGTAGGGCAGGTCCGGTCTGGAAGGATCCGGCACACCGCCGAATAGAATCACAGGCTCACCTCGACGTAAAGATTCATAGACACCGCACCAGGTAAAGTGCGCACGTAAACGGCCGCCCAGGCCGATCTTCTTCTTATATTTGCGCAGGACAAAATAAATTGAAAAGGCCCAGGATGTCTGCCGCAGCCCATACTTCAGCAAGCGATCGTGTAGCCGCTGGTGGTGACTGCTCTCAGTGGGATGAGTAACGGGCATAGCCAAGCCGGCGCG
>JAAYZH010000185.1 GCA_012514965.1 Clostridiaceae bacterium
ACCTGCAGGATCTGCAGCTTGCTGATGGCCGCCGTGTCTATGAAGCGGTAGCCGATCTGCTGGATGAGTGGGGGAGAGCATATCGTGGAGACAACGGCTATTCTGCCCTGGGAGCTGTGGTCGGTGCTACCTGGCCGGAACAAGCCGCCCAATTGAGACAGCAACATCCGCATCTCTTTTTTCTGGTGCCGGGCTATGGCGCACAGGGTGGGGATGCCAGCTCAGTGCGGCCCAATTTTGACCGCAACGGTCAAGGTGCTATCATCAACGCCTCACGCAGCCTGATCGCGGCCTGGCAGAAGCAGGGTGTCGACGGCAAAGACTACAGGGAAGCAACTCTGCGCGAGGCCAAAGCCATGCGTGACGCCATCAAGAAGGCTCTATCGCGCGCGTAACTTCGAAAGACGAGGAAGTATCATGCATTACAATGGTCAAGGTCTCGAACATGAGGCCGAAGTGGTCAACAACCAGCAGCTAAGCCCGCGCTACTGCCGTTTGACTTTGCGTTGCTCGAGTGTGGCCGAAGCAGCCAAACCGGGCCAATTTGTGAACTTATTGAGCGGACAGTATCTGCGACGCCCCCTGGCTGTAGCCACAGTCGATGACGATCTCTTCACAGTAGGCATCGAGATCAAAGGCGAGGGGACCAGGGAACTGAGCCGGCTGGCTCCCGGAGAGACTGTGAATATTCTGGGCCCTTTGGGGCATGGCTACACGCTTGAAGGCGCAGAGCAGCTGCTGGTCGTCGGTGGCGGCACCGGTATTTTCCCTCTGCAGCATGTCTTGCAGAAGGCACGAGCCGCAGGCGTTCCGACCCTGGCTTGTTTCGGTTTTCGCTCGAGGCAAGAAAGTTTTCTGCTTGACGAACTTGAGGAGCAGAGCGATGAACTGGTCGTCACTTCGGACCTCGGTGATCTCGGTATCAGCGGAACCGTCTTACGCGGGCTGGAAGCGCTCTGGGACAGCGGACGTATACGCACGGGCTGCCGTATCCTCTGCTGCGGACCCAAACCCATGATGCGTTCGGTCGCGGCCTTTGCCGCGGGGCGAGAGCTGGCCTGCGAGGTTTCTCTGGAAGAACACATGGCCTGCGGGGTGGGGCTCTGCCTGACCTGCGTCTGCAAAACACGCAACCCCGAGACAGAAGCCGGCTATCGCTATAGCCGCAGCTGCCTGGAAGGTCCGGTCTTTGCGGCAACAGATGTAATCTGGGATTAGGAGGTAGAGAGTATGACGGACAATATTTTGGCCTGCCGTGTGGGAAGCGTCGAACTGGCGAATCCTCTCATCGCAGCTTCCGGGACCTTCGGCTTTGGCCGTGAAGCCGCAGCCCTCTACGATCCTGCCTGCTGGGGCGGTATCTGCAGCAAGGGCCTTACTCTCCGTGAACGTCTGGGCAACGCAACTCCGCGAGTCGCCGAAAGTGCCTGTGGCATGCTGAACAGCGTCGGCCTGCAGAACCCCGGACTTGCGTACTTTATGCAGAATGAACTGCCCTTCATGGCCGGCCTCGGCCCGCGCGTAATCGCCAATGCGGCAGGACATTCTACGGAAGACTACCTCTCGATCGTCGAAGGTCTGGCCGCCGACCCGCGCGTCGAAGTGATCGAGCTGAATCTTTCGTGTCCCAACGTCGCGGAAGGCTGCATGAGTATAGGCACGGACCCCCGGCAGATCCGGCTCCTCGTCGAGCAGCTGCGACCTTTGACCACCAAGCCTTTGTGGGTCAAGCTGACCCCCAATGTCACCTCTATTGCCACCGCGGCGATGGCAGCTGAAGCAGCAGGCGCTGACGCCATCAGTCTGGTGAACACCTTCCTGGCCATGCGAATCGACATCCGCAGCCGTCGCCCCATCCTGGCGAACAACACCGGCGGCCTATCCGGGCCTGCAATCAAGCCGATCGCCTTGCGCATGGTCCACGACGTCTACCAGGCTGTGAAGATTCCGGTCGTTGGCATGGGCGGCATTGCCAGTGCCGAAGATGTAATCGAGTTTATGCTGGCAGGAGCGACGGCGGTCCAGCTCGGCACAGCCCAGCTCGTGCACCCCTACTTGCCCATGCAAATACTCGAAGAATTGCCCCCGTTGCTGCAGGAGCTTGGATTCAGCCGGATCAGCGAAGTGACCGGTCAACTGAAGACGTACTAAGATACGCACAAGGAGAAGACGATGAACACACAAGCCACCCAAGTAGCCGAAGCCCTGTTCCGCACCGAGGCCCTCAAGGTCGCCCCGGCCGACCGCCCATTCTGGTACACATCAGGTACGCTCGGGCCATACTTTATCAACACACACTATCTGTTCGGCGGTGAAGCTCCGGCCAAAGCCCTGCTCGCCCTGATCGATAGCGCGCTGACAGGTGACCACCTGGCGTTGCCGGCGCAGATCGGGCAGGCCTGTCTGGCTCACTACCGGGAAGACCCGCTCTACGCTGCCGTAATGGATTACGCTGTGGAACTCGCGTCCGGTCTGGACTTCGACGCTGTATCAGGCGGGGAACGACGCGATTTCTTCTTCTCCTATGTCCTGGCAGCCCGTTGCGGCCGCCCCCACATTACGCTCTTCAAAGACATGAGTGCAGTGTGGACAGACGCTGACTTTAGCGGAGCCCGCCACCTCGCCGGTGACGACCTCGCGGGTCTGCGTGTCCTGCACGTGGCTGACCTCGTCACCGAAGCCTCCAGCTACATCCGCAACTGGCTCCCCGCCTTGCGAGGCCTGGGTGCATGTGTCAAGGACAGCCTGGCTGTAGTCGATCGCAGCCAGGGAGGCAAGGAAGTTCTGGCGGAGGCAGGCGTTGCCCTCTATTCGCTCATTGAGCTTGACGAAGCCTTTTTCGAAGCTGCCCGGGCCAAAGGACAGATCAACCTCGCCCAGGAAGCCGGAATTCTGGCCTTCCGTGAAGCACCCCGCAAATTCATGGCTGACTTCTTCCAGGCACACCCGGACTTCATCAAAGGCGAGCTGGCTGCAGGCGGCAAGGCAGCAGAACGGGCCCAGCGAGCAATCGAGCTGGGTTTCGCCACGGCTGAGTAACTACGGGGGAGAGCTTACGGAGCAGAAACTGCGGAGGATAGCTTACCGAAGAAAACTACGGTGGATAGACTACCGAAGAAAACTACGGTGGTGAAACTGCCGAGGAGAACCCATACAAGCACGCTGATTCTGAGGCCACGGTTTTTTTGCGCTGTTCAATCAACTGCCAGGTACCAGACAAGTGAGGTCGCATTCGCTATGATATAAGCAATACGATTGCTGTCCTTCTAGGGACGTAGAGGAACGGAGTTATCAATCATGTACAGTGAATACAACCCACAGGAACTAGAACTCCTGCGCCCCATCCTCGACTCAGACGAACGCGTCTACTGGACCGGCCGCCCCCTGCTCGTACCCTTTCTCGCCAGCGGCATTCCATTCCTGATCTTTGGCCTGATCTGGGGTGCGATCGATCTCTTCGGCTTTATTCTCCCCATGCAGCAATTCGGAGGCGGCATACCGACAGGCTTTATCCTGCCCTTTTTTGCCCTCCACCTCTTTCCGTTCTATGGCAGCATTCTCAACCTGCTTCGCCTTTTACTAATCCATCGCAACACAATTTATGCCTACACAAACAAGCGCTTGGTAATCCGCAGCGGCTTCCTGGGCATCGACTTCAAGACCATCGACTACGACCGCATAGTCAACCTCGAAGTCAACGTCAATCCGCTCGAGAAGCTCTTCCAGGTCGGATCTATCCTGGTATTTACCGGTGAGATGGTAAGCACCCGCCACGGCCAAAGACCCACCAGCAGCCGCTTCAGCGCCATCAAGAACCCCTACGACGTGTTCAAAGCGATTAAAACAGTTTCCCTCGATGTCAAAACCGACTGGAACTACCCGAATGCCCAGCGCCCCGACAGCAATCCCGGCTATCAAACCCGCTACGACCCCCGCCAATAAACACATGGCGCACTTGCAAAGGCGCAGCACACTTGCAAAGGCGCAGCACACTTGCAAAGGCGCAGCACACTTGCAAAGGCGCAGCACACTTGCAAAGGCGCAGCA
>JAAYZH010000186.1 GCA_012514965.1 Clostridiaceae bacterium
ACATGTACATACGAATGACAATGTCTTCAATTCCGTCAATCACCTCGTCAATCTCATATGCGATCATGGAAATGTCTTCGCGGTCGATTGGTGTAATGAACTCACGGGCTAAAGCATTTCTGATCTTGTGGTGCGCGGCATCGGCAGTGTCCTCAACCATGTGCATTTCCGTCATGATCTCTTTGATTGTCCCCGAGTTGTAGTCTCGAAAAATCTCCTCCAGCACTTCGCTGCCTTTGATCACATACGTACTCAATGTGGTTAGCATCTCAAAATAATCATTATTGAGTTTCATCGTGTCCTATCCCTTTCAATTTGCTTAGAACAAGGCGAAAAATAATTTGGCCATACCATATCCGACAAGTCCACAACCTGGAAACGTTAAGACCCAGGCCAAAACCATCTCCTTGACAACATTCCAGTTCACCCGATTCAGGCCTCGGGAAGCGCCGACGCCCATAATCGCGGTCGTCTTCGTGTGCGTGGTGCTCACAGGGAGGCCGAGCACCTGGGCAAGCAGCAGACAAGACGCAGCGGATAGATCAGCCGCAAAACCCTGGTATTGATCCAGCTTCACCATGTCCATCCCGACTGATTTGATAATCCGGTACCCTCCGATACTGGTGCCGAGCGACATCACCGCACTGGCCAAAATCATCAGCCAGATTGGGATAGAAAAATCGTGAACGTCCGCCCTGCCCAGGTTCAGGAAGATGCCAAGCATAAATACTGCCATGAATTTTTGGCCATCCTGAGCACCATGCATGAAGGCCATAGATGCCGCCCCTACGATCTGCGCCTTCTGAAAAAATCGGTTGGCTTTGCGTCGCGCCACCTGGCGAAACAGGACCTCAATCAAACGGGAAACCCAGTAGCCGGAGGCGAAGCCAAGGACAACGGACAGCAGTAGACCGTAAACGACCTTGATCCACTCCGAACCATTGATCCCGCCAAAACCATTCTGCAGCGCGATGGCGGCACCTGAAAGGCCTGCTATCAAGGCATGGCTCTCACTGGTAGGAATGCCGAAAACCCAGGCTGCTGTAGCCCAGGCTACGATCGCAATCATAGAAGCACAGAGTGCGATCAGGCTCTTGTTCGCATCGCCTCCAAAGTCGACCATGTTAAAAACCGTCTCCGCAACAGTAGCGCTGATCAACGTGGTAACCAGAACGCCGAAAAAATTCATGACTGCTGCCAGAATAATCGCCGGACGAACACCGATTGCTCGGGTTGAGACAGCCGTCGCGATCGCGTTCGGGGCGTCTGTCCAACCGTTAACGAGAATGACAGCTAACGTGAGGAGAATAGTAATTGCAAACACAGGATCAGAGAGTTGATTAAGAAATGCAGTAAACGTAATGCTCATTATTTTAGTCTCCCTGGGTGGCTAACGCACATATAAATATAGTCTTACCTATTCACAAGCAAAACACAAGCAGCAAGAGCAAACTTTTAGTCAGTCCTTAAAGCTCCAATTCCGCACGTGCGATTTGATCATAGATTTTTCCGATCACAGACGACTTGTACTCAATGTAGCTGTCGATGTCATACAGAAACAGTCTGGCACCTCTCCTCTTCACTTCGCTGTATTCTTTCACCGCTTTTGGATGCATTCGCAAATAATCCCTGAATGATATATGCCGCTTCAGCTCTGCTGAATCTTTTTGGCAAACATAGAGATGGTGTTTGCGCAAGTGTTGCTTGCCTTGATACTTGAACGCTTCCCGCCCATCAATTCCGAGATTCCCCTCGTGCGTATAACCGTTTGCAGACAAGGAGCGGATAACCACCATCAAGTCGCTAACGTCCTCGACTACAACATCGATGTCGATGATTGGTTTTGCCCAGAGACCTTCTACAGAAGTACTTCCGACGTGCTCAATCTGCAATGCGAAATCACCGAGCGCCGCCTTGAGTTCGCTCTTTATGGCCAAAAAGTCCTGCACCCAGGCCGGATCGTACGGGCAAACCTCCACGTGTTTCGTCTGCATTTTCTCTCTCCGACAGTTCTCTATTCACCAGAAGCGAATGGGGCATCTCTGGCAACCAGGCTGATTGCTGTCGACCTCACAAGCCTACGGATGCCTGCTTCACTACCCAAAATATCAGGCTATTTCTGAATAAACTGTTCATCAGCTTTCGGTATACCCATGTCATCTGAGACATACCGTTCAACACGCATATGCAAATCATACTTTGCCCTAAGTTGCAAAATGTGATCCATCATAGGGCTGTGGTGATGAAAGTCGAGTGCTTCCTGGTCTCTCCAAGAGTCGATAAGCAATACGGTTTCAGGGTCAGACATCGAAAAGAAGTAGGCATATTTCTCATTACCTACCTCCGCTCGAATCAAGTCGACCGTTCCGCTGGAGACCATTTCTTCAGCAAATCTCCTGGCATCTCCATTTCTGCCTGAATAATAGATATTGACTGTAATACTCATAATTCACACCCATGTGTCGAGGAGGCTTGACGTGTCCTTGCGCCAAACCTACCCGCGGAGACAATCAGCCTCCACTCATAAATGGAGCAAGCAGCTCAGCAACCTGCTGCAGACCTTCTGCATCAGCGTCGTCAAAGCGGCCGGTTTCCGGGCTGTCGATATCAATTACACCCAGGACACGCCCTTCGGAATCCAGCACCGGTACGACAATTTCGGACTTGGACGAACAGTCGCAGGCGATATGGCCAATGAAGCAGTGAACATCCTGCACCACTTCAGTCCGGCGATTCTGCCAGGCCGCACCACAGACTCCCTGGCCAAATGGAATTGTCATG
>JAAYZH010000187.1 GCA_012514965.1 Clostridiaceae bacterium
AACAAAGGATTGTTTTTGTGACAGACGATAAAGGTTTCTAAGCAGAGACAACACTTTGAGGAAATACTTTAGCAAAAAGAGGTGATCAAGATGGGGACTTTCGCTCAATCTGTTCAGAAGATTCTGAAAAATGCCGGCAAGTCTTTTTTGGCCTTCCCGGTCGTGATGCTTAGCGCGGCGCTGTTTACAATCGTATCCATCATCCGAACGGCTATGGACTACCCGTTCCAGGAGCCTTATAACTTTTTGTTTAACACTATGCAGTTTGCCCTTGCCTTGGGCGCGATCGCAGGGCTGGCGGCGATAACCTATGCGCAGAGCCGGATCAAGACCAGACGGAGCTTCTGGATAGCGAATTTGCTGGGGCTGATCGCAGCTGTGGCAGCTTTTCTCCTGCTCTATTTTGCAGGCGGCTACACACCAGAGAAATCCTACTATCAGGATGTTGTTTACAAGTCGATTTCGATGATCGCCTCAGTCAGAGTCACGGTCGCGATTTTTCTCAGCCTTCTGGGCTTTATCTTGTTTGCGGCCAGGAAGAAGGAAGGTCGCCTGAACTTTTCCGGGGCGGTTTTCATGACCTTGAAGGCTTTTTTTATCGCCTTAATCTATGGTCTGGTCATTATGGGCGGTGCTTCAGGAGTATTTGGCGCAATCAAAGCCTTACTCTACACAGATCTCACATCCAAGGTCTTTGGCTATGTCGGGGCCCTCAGCGGCTTCTTTGGTTTCGCGATTTTTGTCGGCTATTTCCCGGACTTACGCAAGGACGGCGAGGACGAGCAGCGAGTGACTGCCCAGAAGCAACCGCGCTTTATTGAGATTTTGCTCGAATACATCCTGGTTCCGATCATGCTGGCCCTGACTGTGGTCCTCGTGCTCTGGGCAATTCGGACCATTACAGGCGGCATGGAGACGCAGTTTATCAATCTTTACAGCATCGCTGCCAGCTATGCCATAGGCGGTTTGTTGCTGCACATCCTGGTCACGCATAATCAATCCGGCTTGGCGAAGTTTTACCGCAGAGCGTTCCCTTTTGCTGCTTTGTTTATGCTTCTCTTTGAGGCCTGGGCTCTGATCACTTCGCTGCGTGAGCATGGTCTCAAAACTACTGAATATGTTTTTATTATCATCGGTCTGGTTACATTTATTTCCGCAATCATGCTGATTATCAAGCAAGAGCGGGCTCATCCGTGGATCGTCTACGTAGTGTCCGTTTTGGCCGTCGTCGCCGTTCTGCCCGTAATTGGCTTCCACGCATTACCTTATAGTCAGCAAGTCAATCGTCTGGAGCGCATCCTTATGACGCAGGATATGCTGCAGAACAATAAGATTGTTCCGGCCAAAACCGAGCCATCCCTTGCAGTACGTGAAGACATCACAGAAGCTGTGGACTTCCTGATCTACGAGGAGAGCCGCCAGACCCCTGCCTGGCTTGATACCAGCAGCATTCAGCAGGGCTCTTTCAAGTCGATCTTTGGCTTTGAACGTGTCTTCCCGAATCAGGATCCTGCACAGAAAGACGATTTCCAGTACACCATGCTGAACCTTGAGCCGCAGGCTATTGATGTATCCGCCTATCAATGGGAATTGACCGCACTGCAAACTGCGGAGAAATACAACGAAAAGATCGTTTTTGCGGGCCTCAAGGGGGAGTACACTATCTCCTGGACCAGCACTCCGCCGTCGGATCTGCCCAACATTGAAGTGCTCTTGAATAACAAGAGTATTATTAAGGGCGATCTATCACAGTATATGGAAAGCCTTATTCAGAAATATCCGCTGGGTTCTTCTGAGAATCCTCCGGCAAATCTGACAGATATGACCTATCGAATTGAATCAGAAGACCTCGAACTGATTCTGGTATTCAACCAGATTCGGATCAGCTCCAGGGCTAACTCCGGCGAACGTTACTACGGGGTCAGTCTGCAAGCGATCTATTTGAACGAGAAATAATCAACAGAGTTTCGGCTTGTCTGCCTTAATGCGGCGGACCTGTCGAAACTGAACATAGCACACTACGTTTTATGGATCAGGGTGCCTGGGATCTGCGTCTGGCCTTGTTGCCGCATCGTCAAGCTCTGGCCAAAGACGAGCTATTCCGTAAGGCAGACGAATTCATGCTGCCGCCAGTACTGCTGGGCGATAGTCTGCACGAAGGTTTTTTTGCAGTCCGGAGCGCAGGCGCGCTTGACGAATGCGAACAGGAT
>JAAYZH010000188.1 GCA_012514965.1 Clostridiaceae bacterium
ATGCTCGCGGACTTTGGCATCGGTGAGATGTTCAACTGTCTGGCACCGCTGCGCTACTCTTCGGACCACTGCGGCGGTCTCACGGCGAATGCGGCCCAGCTGACGGGGCTTCCCGAGGGCCTGCCGGTAGCCGGCGGGATGTTCGACATCGATGCCTGTGCCATTGCCATGAGTGTGCTTGAGCCCGAAGACCTAATTACCATCGCGGGCACCTGGAGCATCAATGAATACATTTCGCAAGAACCGGTGCTTGACCAGGAAGATATCCTGATGAATTCGCTCTACGCCATCCCCGGCTACTACCTGATCGAGGAGTGCAGCGCTACCTCAGCCGGCAACCTGGAGTGGTATATCGACAACATTCTGTGCAAGTCAGAAATTCCGGCAGGCCAAAGCGTCTATGCCTATATCGAGGAGAAGATCCAGACCACCGACACCGAGAAGAGCGATGTGTACTTTTTGCCCTTCCTCTTCGCGTCGAACACGCATCCCCTGGGCAAAGCCTCCTTCATCGGACTCACGCTCTACCATAATCAGGCTGACATGCTGCGAGCCATTTACGAAGGTGTAGTGTTCTCCCACAAGATGCACATCGACCGCTTGGTCGCGACGCGCCGGCCGCCCCAGGCCATACGCCTGGCCGGCGGAGTCACAAACTCACCCTTCTGGACACAAATGTTCGCCGACATCCTGAATTATCCGCTGGAGCTTGTAAAGGTCAAAGAGCTTGGCGCGCTCGGTGCCGCGATGGCAGCCGGCGTCTCGGGCGGACTCTTCCGGGACTATTATGAAGCGGCTGCGCATATGACTGCCATTGACCAGGTGGTCCGGCCCGACCCGGCAATGCACGTGAAATACCAGAAAAAGTATGAGAAGTACGTTGCGGTATGCGCTGCGCTCGATGGGGTCTGGGGGCTGTTTGAGTAGCAGTTGTGGCGTGATGGTGTGAGGCTGCTCGAGCAGTCGGTGTGGGGATTAGAATAGCGGTTGTGTGGGTTCGCCATGACCGTGACAAAAATCTTCGAAATCCGAGAATAGAGGCTGAATTCAGTAGAAGATTTGCCATAAAACATCTTTCAGCTGGAAATTATAGGATTTCATGAACATCCAGAGTCGGATTACAGCCGTTTTTGTCTTCTAGAAGGCCCGTCCGAGACAAAAAACTCGAATTCTGTGGCCGCATGACCCAAATGGTGAAGGGCGTCGTTCCCCCAGCGGTGAGGCCGCAGAAAACAATTATTTGACCAGATCCGTGACAGCCGCCCGGAGGCAGGCTTGTGTGGTGTGTCGTCGACGCTCAGCTTACGGCAAACGGTAGATCGTGATGATAATGCTGCCTTCTGTTTCACCCGGCTGCAGTCCCCCGGTGTACACACCGTGATTCAGCCAGGCGTAGGGACCGTTGACATCACAGGCGAAACGAGGGGTGGTTTTCGCTGCGCGGCCAAAATCCTTCCAATGGATGTAGCCTTCATTCTCGATCATGATGAGCGCACCGTCATCCGTCCGCAAAGTGTATTTCGCGTGGACGTGACCGATGTCATTCTCCTTCTGGAGGCTCCAGTCTGCACCGCCCGGCACGACCTCACCGCTGATCTTGCCGCTGAAGGTCCCTCCGACGATGGGGATGACCCGCAGATAGCCATCGAGCGTTTGGCCCACCTCAAGGGGAGCGCTGCATTGGACGAAAATCGTCGTGATGGTTTCGATCTTGCTGCCTTCTAGACTTGTTGCTGTGTTCATTGTGAACCTGCCTTTCGAAGAATCGTACTTGCAGTATAGTAAGGGTAAATCAGAAGTGCAACGGATGGTTTCACCGGGATTACTCGCGGAGCCTGTTGTGTCGCGGTAGAATGCTAGGGTATAGGTTGCGGTCGTGGCGCTCGCGAGTAGATTTGCAATACGCATATTAAACAGAGCACTAGATGCATAGAAATACGCCTTGAATAGCAGGGCATGAAGAAGGATCCGTCAACGCAGCGGATAGAGAAGAAAGGTGTAACAATATGGCAGTAATGGAAGTGACATTTGCTTCAAGCAGTCTCAAACGAGCAGTAACGTTCAGCGCGGTATTGCCTGTCGACCGGCGTATCGGACCGGGACAGGCCGCAGACTTCGGTGCAGGCAAATTCAAGACGTTGTATCTTTTGCATGGGTACACGGGTACCCATAACGACTTCCTTCTGAACAGTGACATTGCCATGTTGTCTGCTCAGTATAATCTAGCGGTGATATTTCCCAGCGGCGAGAATTCCTTCTACCTCGAGGATGAGGATTTGGGTGTGAGCCACAGCCAGCTGGTAGGCAAGGAGCTTGTCGAGTTTACCCGCGCGCTTTTCCCTTTGTCCGAAAAACGTGAAGACACTTTCATTGCAGGAATCTCGATGGGCGGCTATGGGGCCATGATCAACGGCCTCCGTTACGCGGATACATTTGGCAAAATTCAAGCCCTGTCCGGAGCCTTTATCAATATCGACATTGCCGATGCCAAGCAGACAAAACCGGACGGATTGTCCTCATCCGCATACCAGAGGCGAGTGTTCGGTGATCCCGCCACGCTGCGGCAGACGGATCGCGATCCCCGTTTCCTGCTCGAGCAGCTGGCACAACGCGGCGCTCCCATCCCCCAGATAAGTCAATGCTGCGGCGCTGAGGACTTCTTGATCGAGCCCAACCGTAAACTGCATCAGTTCATGGTCGATGCCGGTATCAGCCATCTTTACGAAGAAGGTCACGGAGAGCACAACTGGGACTATTGGCTTCCGAAGCTGAGGTCTGGCGTTGAATGGATGGTCCGGAACTAGCACATCTCTCGTGTATAGCAGCCAAGCGTGAGGCCAAAGAGTGGTTGACTAGAACATAAGTACCACAAAGGGCCTGTCTCAAAATGAGGCAGCCCCTTTGCGATGTGTCGCGGGCTTGAGGATCTATCACCA
>JAAYZH010000189.1 GCA_012514965.1 Clostridiaceae bacterium
GTCAACATCGGTACAATCGGCCACGTTGACCACGGCAAGACCAGCTTGACGGCTGCCATCACAAAGGTCCTGGCCATGGATGGTACAGCCAACTTTACTGATTATGCCAACATCGACAAGGCTCCTGAAGAGAGAGCCCGTGGTATCACAATCAACACCTCTCACGTTGAGTACCAGACTGTTTCACGTCACTATGCTCACGTTGACTGCCCCGGCCATGCTGACTATGTCAAGAACATGATCACCGGCGCGGCTCAGATGGACGGCGCTATTCTGGTCGTTTCTTCTTCGGACGGTGTTATGCCCCAGACTCGTGAGCACATTCTGCTCGCTCGTCAGGTCGGCGTTCCTACCATCGTTGTTTTCATGAACAAAGTTGACCAGGTTGACGACGAAGAACTCCTCGACCTCGTCGAAATGGAGATCCGTGACCTCTTGTCTGAATACGAGTTCGACGGCGATAACTGCCCGGTCGTTCGCGGTTCCGCTCTGCAGGTTCTCGAGTCCACTAGCGTCGATACCAATGCTCCTGAGTACAAGTGCGTTCATGAGCTGATGGCCGCTGTTGACGAGTACATTCCTACTCCTGAGCGTCCTACCGACAGACCTTTCCTGTTGCCTGTTGAAGACGTCTTCACCATCTCCGGCCGCGGTACAGTTGCTACCGGTCGTATCGAGCGTGGTACTGTCAAAGTCGGTGATCCTGCTGAGATCGTTGGTCTTCAGGAAGAGAGCCGTACAACGGTTGTTACCGGTCTGGAAATGTTCCGTAAGGTTCTTGATACTGCAGTTGCAGGTGACAACGTCGGCGCTCTGCTCCGCGGTGTAAACCGTACTGATATCGAGCGCGGTCAGGTTATCGCCAAGCCCGGTTCTATTACTCCTCACACCAAGTTTGAAGGTCAGATCTATGTTCTGACCCAGGCAGAAGGCGGCCGTCACAAGCCTTTCTTCTCCGGCTATCGTCCTCAGTTCTTCTTCAGAACGACCGACGTTACTGGTGTTATGGACCTGCCGGCAGGTACTGAGATGGTCATGCCTGGTGATAACATCACCATCACGGTAGATCTGATCACTCCCGTCGCTATGGAGCAAGGTATGCGTTTCGCTATCCGCGAAGGCGGCCACACTGTTGGTGCCGGTACTGTTTCCAAGATCGATCTTTAATCGTTATCTACTATAGCTAAGGACTCCCGGGGCAACCCGGGAGTTTTTTATTCTCTGCATTATTGATGACAACCCTTCTGGTTAGAGGGGGCTTTTTGGTTTCTATGGCGAAATTTAATCAATGCTATAATCATCAACAGAATCAACGAAATTATTCTGGTAAGGATTGATGATATATGAATGATGAGAATATTAAGAAAATAAAGGTTGGTGTTGAAAGCTATTTTTCGGCTGATTTACCGACTGATTCCGGAGAAGAGAAAAAGGATTTCGAAGAGAAGGGTGAACTAGCCGATGAGTCTTCCGGTATCAGGGAGTACCCTCTGCTGCCGTTGCGCGGTGTTGTCCTGATTCCGTACTTGAACCTGACCTTTGATGTCAGTCGGGAACTTTCCAAAGAAGCAATCGGGCTGGCACTTGATGAAGACATGTTGCTGTTTGTCACCACACAGGTGGATTCCGAGATCGAATGGCCGGAGTACGAAAATCTATACACCACCGGCTGTGTGGCGAAGATTCGTCAGGTGGTGGAAATTAATGAAACCGGCATCTTACGTGTAACTCTGGAAGGTCTGCAACGAGCAGAAATTATCGAAACAGACTTCGCGGGTCACAAGTCACAAATTAAAGTGCGCAAGTTGCCGGAGGACTTGCCGCAGGAGCAGAAACAGCAGTTTATGCTGGAAGCGAAGCGCCGAGGTGTAGTCGAGGCGTATCAGGCTTTTGTGGTGGAGACCGGCAGACAGAGCGGGGATGCTGTCAACACGCTGGCCGAAGAAGGCAATCCGGCCATCTTGTCCGATAAGGTTGCCAGCCAGACTTTGGCCATGCTCAAGGACCGTCAGCGCTATCTGGAACTGGAAGATGTGGCCAGCCGTTTGACTTATCTCTTGAAGAAATTGAATCGAGAAGTACTTATGGCCCGTTATGCGAAATCCTTGAACGAAAAGGTCAAGGAGTCGGTCGAGAAGGGGCAACGCGAGTACTTTTTACGTGAGCAGATGAAGGTGAGTCAGCAAGAGCTCGGTGAAAGCGGCGATAATCGCACGATTGCCGAAGAATTTCGCGAAAAGCTGGCGAACCTTCATGTAAGTGAGCATGCTAAGGAGAAGCTTGCCAAAGAGATTGACAAGCTGGCCAATTACGCACCTCAAAACCCTGAGGCTGCGGTATTGCGTAATTATCTGGATACCGTGTTTGACCTCTCCTGGGGCCAAATGAGTGAACTGCATTACGACCTCAAGAAAATCAGGCGCAGACTTGACAAGGATCATTATGGCCTCGAGCAGGTCAAGGATCGCATTATGGAGTACATCGCTGTTGAGAAGCTGCGTTTACTCAAGGGGGAAAAAGGCAGCAAAGGACCCATTCTCTGTCTGGTCGGTCCTCCCGGTGTCGGTAAGACCTCTGTTGCCTCTTCAATTGCCGCCTCGATGGGCCGGTCCTTTGTCCGTATGTCACTTGGCGGAGTACGTGATGAGGCCGAAATTCGCGGCCATCGCCGCACGTATATCGGATCCATGCCGGGTCGCATTATCAACGCGATGATCCAGGCAGATTCCGATAACCCTCTGATCTTAATGGATGAGATCGACAAACTCGCAGCCGACTATAAGGGGGACCCTTCTTCGGCCCTGCTGGAGGTTCTGGATCCGGAACAGAACAACTCTTTCCGTGACCACTACTTGGAATTACCCTATGACCTTTCGCATGTGCTTTTTATTACGACTGCGAATCGGGCCGACCAGATTCCCCCGGCGCTTTATGACCGCATGGAGGTCATTGAGCTTAGTGGCTACACGATGCCCGAAAAGTACGAAATTGCCAAACGTCACCTCTTGCCCAAGCAGATGCGTGAAAATGCTCTGGAGAAGAAGCAGCTCGCTTTCACCAAACCTGCGATGCAGGATCTGATCAGCAACTATACAGCCGAAGCGGGTGTACGTCAGCTGGAGCGTCATTTGGCCAAAATCTGTCGTAAAGCTGCTCTGCAGATTGCGAGCGCAGAGGATGAACAGAAGGAAGAGTCCGTTGCAGAAGGTGAAAGTTCACTCGCGGTCGTGCGAGTGACTCCAAAGAATCTCGCGGACTACGCCGGAAAAGCACGCTTCCATTACGACAAGGCCGGCAAGAAGCCTCTGGTAGGCCTGGTGCGAGGACTGGCATGGACGGCTGCCGGCGGTGATACGCTGGAGATCGAAGCGCTGACCATGCCCGGGCATGGCAAACTGAACATCACCGGCCAGCTGGGCGATGTTATGCAGGAGTCTTGCCAAGTGGCTTTGGCCTATGTGCGTTCGCGGGCCGAGCAGTATGAGATAGCCGCTGACTTCTTCGAGAAGCACGATATCCATGTGCACGTGCCCGAGGGAGCTACACCTAAGGACGGTCCATCAGCCGGGATTACGCTGGTGACGGCGATCCTGTCGGCGATTACGAAGCGCAAGGTCGAACCGAGTCTGGCTATGACCGGTGAAGTCACGCTGCGTGGCAGGGTGCTGGCAATCGGCGGACTCAAGGAGAAGCTGATCGCTGCGGATCGAGCTCAAATCAAGACGGTCATTATTCCGGAGGATAATCGGAAGGACCTCGATGACGTACCCGAAAGTGTCCGTGCCAAACTCTTGATGCATTTCGTTGAGGATGCTCAGCAGGTTTTGGATTTAGCACTTTAGCGGCCAAAGCCCCGGTCATGGGCGGCGTTGGCTTTCCACCCTTAAGAAAACATTATCTATTTGAGTATGGGAGTAAATATAAAAGAGCTGCCACTATCCAGGTGCAATAACCGGACAGGGGCAGCTCTTATTGATTAAACAGGTCTAGAGAGAA
>JAAYZH010000190.1 GCA_012514965.1 Clostridiaceae bacterium
CAGCCGACCTGGCCTTCGAGGCCAAACGTCAGCGCTTCATCAAAGACCGCCAGCGCACGCGTCTGGCCCTTCATCGCGCTTTCCTCATCGGTATCCTCATCACACTCGTTCTCTTGGTCATCGCGATCCTGAGCGGCAAATAAACGATTCTGTTTACGGAGGCTTACGGAAGCGAACGCAAGGCAGCGACTGCTAAGCAGCAAATTCCATGGCTGCGAATGCGCACAAAAAAAGCTGTCCGAAATCACTCGGCCAGCTTAAATCCCCGACATCGTTTACGATTGTTTACGCTCTAACGACCGCACCGGAACGGAGGCAACTTGTGCAAACACTCATCGTCTGCGGAGTGCCGTTCTTAATTACATGAACTCTACGCACATTTGCTCTCTGCTTGGTCTTCGCGCGACGCGAAACCTGAGAACGAGTAATGCTGATATGACGTGCAGAGAAAATACTCTTGTCACAAATATCACACTTGGCCATATGTACACCTCCTTGTGAAGTCTAATAAAACGTGCAGGCAATACTTTAGCACAGGGCGATTGATTTTTCAAGCGTTTTTCTCACCTGTCATCCGAAATTTACATGAATTCCGGCCAACTTCCTGCACATGCGCGGTTTATACCCTGAAAACCTACCAAATCACACACATTGCGATGGCCAGGTCGGCCTCATGGCTGAGGCTGAGGCTGCTGTCGGTAAAACCCGCGTCGGCAAAGCGCTGCTCTGTACTGCCACTTAACTTGTAGTGAGGCTCACCGGATTCGCCGCGTGCAACCTCGATCTCCCTAAGATTTACGCCGCCGGCAATCCCGGTGCCGAGGGCTTTGGCCAAGGCTTCTTTGGCCGCAAAACGGGCCGCCAACGAACCCCAGCGCCAGCCCGCATCTCCCTCGCTCCGACAATCATCCAGCTCCGCCGCAGTACAGAAACGAGCCAGAAATGCCTCTCCGCGGCGTGCGAAAGCCTCTTCGATACGCGAGATCTTCACCATGTCCACACCATTGCGCAGCCTCATGGCATTACTCCCCGCGGCCTTTGCGAAGACGCAAATCATCTCCCAAAAACGGCAGAATCGCGAAACGCTCCAGAATTCGGGACAAGAGCCGCTCGTCGTAGTGTTTACCGACATCACGAAGATTCATGTTCGACGTCAGAATCGTCTGGCGTCCGCGAATCTTGCGCTGTTGCAGCAGCATCATCAGTTCACTCAAGGGCTCAGGCAGCAGCCGCGCCTGCACGCCGAAATCATCCAGGATCAGCAGATCGGCATCCAGGAGGAGGTCGTACGCACCTTCCGCCTCGGCCAAAGCCTCCGGCTTCGCGCCAAAACTTCGCTGGAGTGTGCGGTAGCGGGAAACCAGTTCTTCAAACTGCAACATCGTCAGGAGCAAGGCAATCCGCCCCTGATCAAGCAGCGCATTCGCAATGCAGGAGGCCAAATAGGTCTTGCCTGTCCCGGGCTGACCGGTGAAGTATAGATTGTGCTCCGGCTTCGGGAAGTCCTCCACAAAGCGCTGCGCAATCTTGAGGTTCTGTTCCATTTGGCGGCGGGGACTCGTGCGTCCATTCGCCAGCTGCACCGGCGTGTCTGAAAAAACCGTGAGAGAATAGTTCGCGAAACTGGCCGTGGCTTCCGGGAGATAGCCGCTGATTTCGCGTTGCAGAACCCCTCGCAAGGTCTCTGCATAGCAAGCCGGACAAGGCTCTCCGTCCAGAGTCGCCCCTCTGTCCTGGCAAGTGGGACACTCGTACTGCGCCGCTGCCAGGGCCTCTTCATCCAGGCCGAGCTGCTGCAGGCGCTGCTCCAGCTGCTCTTCCTTCGCCTCCAGGTCTTCATCCAGTTCATCCGGCCGCGAGCCCGGCGTCGTCAAGGCGCTTAGCTTCGCCCAACGAGCCTCCTGTACTGCCCTGTCGGCCAAAGCCAGGTCCTCATGCTCTGCCAGATACGCAGCCCTGGCCACATCCGCACGCAAGCTCGCGCGCAGGCGACGCTCCTCAAAAATTGTGCGTACTTCTCTCAATAGACTTTCGCGGCTCACGATTCCTCCTTCGCCTCTCCAGCTGTGTCTTTCTCATCCAAAAGCGCAAAACGATAAAACTGATTCAGGTAACTATCATCATAGTCCCGTTGCTGGTGGTTGTCTCGCGAATCACTTCGCTTCGCGGCAGCACTGCGGCGCTGTCCCTGCTTCTGCCGGGCATTGTTCTCCTCAACATTGCGCGCCTCTTCCGTCGTCCGGATCCCGGCCTCATGCCATCCACTCAAAATCTTATCGAAATAATTCAAGTTCGGATCCGAAAGCCGCACCGCATGGCGGAGCGCCAGCTCTATCGTAGAGAAATCATAGGCATACACGACCACCCACTTCTCGATCAGGTCAATGTCGTACTCCGTGATCTTCTTATTCAACTTCTTGCCGATCTGCTGCGCAATCAAGCGAACCTTCTTGTTCTCATCCTTGTACTTGCTCAACTCCATAAAGCTGCGAATCCCGTGCTTGCTGTAGTCCTCGGCAACTTTATTGAGGTAATTGGGCCCATTGAGCACATTGCGCTGGGCTGCATCCACAAACATCTGATAAACCACGCTGGGCTCAAACTGATAGCGGTCAAACCAGCTGTCAATCGCCTGGTACCACGCGGGCCCCATCAGGCCATGAAAATACGTGTCATTGATGCTGCTAATCAAGCTGCTGCGTTCCTTATGCTGCGCGTTGCGATCCACCGACTCCTTCATCGGCACAGCAGTAAGGCGACGGTAGAATCGGTCCAAAGCCTGCCTCTTAAGGTCCAGAAGGACAAAGGCCGAAAAGTCACTCTCTGTCGCAACGATATTCTGCCCCGCCAGCTCGCAAATCGCGGCCTTGAAATCCTCCACCTCCAGGCCAAGAGCCTGGCGGACGGGCTTGCTGCTCACCTTGCGGTCATGCGACATGTGAAGGGACGCCATTAAGTATACCTTGATAGATATATGGCTCAAGGCTGGCATATAGTCGGTAATAAAAACATCCGGTATCTGGGTGTCGTTCAAAAATACATCAGAGATGTCTTGCATCTATAGCCTCCAAGCTTCAAAAACGGAAAGTCAGGACCTAAATTATAGCATAGCCGCCGTAGCTCAATGCTCGCGATTTAGCAAAGATCCGCACGAACTGGAGAGGACGGTTGAAGGAGCCGTCAGGATGGATCGGCGGGGCGGCGGGGCGGAGCCGCCAGGATGGAGCGGCGTACAGCGGCGAATGTTGCCATTTTCAGGGGCGGTTTTTCGGGGGCCTCGCCTGCTGCTTGGAATATTGCAATATTTGTCCACTATCTCCGCCCGCACTCCATTACCTCCTCCTACCACCACCCCCAAACACACCCCCACAAAAACGCCTTCTCACTACAACCAAAAAGGGTCGGGCAAAACGCCTGGCCCTTCTCTTTCCTTCTCCCTACTCATACCATGTCTCGCCACAATCGAAAAAAGGGCCGGGGGAAACCCCCGGCCCTTAGCGGATCAATTAAGATTGCTTACTTGTCCGTGAGCTTGTTGGCGTAGCTCTGATAACGCTCATCGGCGTAGCCTTTGGCCTTGGCAAACATTCCGTCGACGACTTCCTTGTCGTACTTCTTGTACAGGGAGTTGTAACGTACTTCGCCCTTCAGGAATTCGACGTAGTCGCCGGTCGGCTCCTTGGAGTCGAGCTGGAAGGGGTTCTTGCCTTCATCAGCCAGACGAGGATCGAAGCGATACAGGTGCCAGTAGCCGCACTCGACGGCCTGCTTCTCGCGGGCTTGACCGTTCTTCATGCCGCCCTTGATACCGTGGTTGATACAAGGTGCGTAGGCGATGACTAGGGAAGGTCCGTTGTAGGATTCAGCTTCCTTGATTGCCTTGAGGGTCTGGGCCTGGCTGGCGCCCATCGCGATCTGCGCGACGTAGACATAGCCGTAGCTCATGGCCATCATGCCGAGGTCCTTCTTCCTGACAGCCTTGCCGCCGGCAGCGAATTCGGCGATAGCACTGAAAGGAGTTGCCTTGGAAGCCTGACCGCCAGTATTCGAGTACACTTCGGTATCGAAGACCAGAACGTTGACGTTTTCGCCGGTTGCCAGGACGTGGTCCAGGCCGCCGTAGCCGATGTCATAGGCCCAGCCGTCGCCGCCGAAGATCCAGGTGGAGCGGGTGGCGAGATAGTCTTTGACTGTGAGGATCTGGTCGACCAGAGCTTGTGTTGCTTCATTCTCGGGCTTGTAGGCTTCGAGGAGGGCAACCAGGCTGTCGGAAGCGGCGATATTGGTCTCGCCGTCGTTCTTGGTCTCTTCCCATTTGGTGATGGCAGCTGCGAGTTCTTCGCTGGCGTTTGCCTTCAGCTCTTCGAGCTGGGCGGCACCGCGGTTGCGAAGCTGCTTATAACCCAGGTGGAGACCCAGACCATGCTCAGCGTTGTCTTCGAAGAGGGAGTTCGCCCATGTCGGACCTCTGCCGTTTTCGTCAACGGTGTAAGGCTGAGAAGGTGCGGAACCGCCCCAGATGGAGGAACAGCCGGTCGCATTGGAAATCTGCATGCGGTTGCCGAAGAGCTGGGTGACGAGCTTCGCGTAAGGAGTCTCGCCGCAGCCTGCGCAAGCGCCGCTGAATTCGAGGTAAGGTCTGCTGAACTGAGTGCCCTTGACGGCCTTGGTGCCCATCGGGTTTTCTTTGGTCGGCAGCTTGATGAAGTAGTCCCAGTTGGCGGCTTGCTCCATCTCGTCTTCGATCGGCTTCATGACCAGAGCCTTCTCCTTCGAGGGGCAGGTGGCGGCGCAGGAGCCGCAGCCTGTACAGTCGAGGACAGAGATCTGGATACGGAACTGCTGGTTGTCATAAGGCTTCATGCCCTTGAGAACGGTTGCGCCTTCAGGAGCATTGGCAGCTTCTTCGTCTGTGACGAGGAAGGGGCGAATGACTGCATGCGGGCAGACGTATGCGCACTGGTTGCACTGGATACAATTCTCAGGAATCCAATGAGGAACGATCGAGGAGATACCGCGTTTCTCGTACTTGGCAGTATCCTGAGGCAGGGTGCCGTCGACGTTGTCGAGGAATGCGCTGACAGGGAGGCTGTCGCCGAGCTGAGCGTTCATGACGTCGGCTACGTTCTTGACCCAATCCGGTACTTCGCGGACTACGGGTGCACCGTCTTCTGCATTTGCCCATTCAGCTGGGACGTCGATCTGCACGATGTTATCCACACCGGCGTCGATGGCGGCGTAGTTCATCTTGACGATATCTTCGCCCTTGCTGCCGTAGGACTTCAAAGCGGCTTTCTTCATGTAGTCAGCGGCTGCTTCGGCAGGGATGATGTTCGAGAGCTTGAAGAAGGCAGACTGCATGACCGTATTGGTACGGTTGCCGAGTCCGATTTCTGCTGCGATGCGGACAGCGTCGATGGTGTAGAACTTGATGCCGTTCTTTGCCATGAAACGCTTGTACTTCGCGGGGAGGTGCTCGCCGACTTCTTCGGGCGACCAGTTGCAATTCAGCAGGAAGGTACCGCCCTTCTTGAGGGCTGCGAGCATGTCGTACTTATCGACATAGGCCTGGTTCGAGCAGGAAACAAAGTCAGCTGCGTTGACCAGATAGGTGGCGCGGATCGGCTCATCGCCGAAGCGGAGGTCAGAGATGGTGACGCCGCCGGACTTCTTCGAGTCATAGGTGAAGTAGGCTTGTACGTATTTGTCCGTGTGATCACCGATAATCTTGATGGAGTTCTTGTTCGCGCCGACGGTACCGTCAGAACCCAGACCCCAGAAGCGGCAGGCAACTGTAGAAGGTGTAGCGGTTTCGATATGCTCGTCAGACAGCAGCGAAGTGTGTGTGACATCGTCCACGATAGAGATCGTGAAGCCGTTCTTAGGCTCAGCGGACTCGAGGTTCTTCACGACTGCGTAGATATCGTCAGGAGTAGTGTTCTTGGATGCCAGACCATAACGGCCGCCTACGATTACTGGAGCGTTCTCTACACCGTGGAAGGCGTGGATGACGTCGAGGTAGAGGGGCTCGCCGGGGGCACCGGGCTCTTTAGTACGATCGAGGACAGCGATTCTCTTGCAGGTCGCGGGGATTGCGGCGCGGAGTTTCTCTTCGACGAACGGGCGATAGAGGTGCACGTTTACGAGACCGACCTTGTGGCCATTGGCATTCAGGTAGTCGATGGTTTCGCTAATGGTGTCGCAGACGGAACCCATGGCGATCATGACATGCTCGGCAGCCGGGTCACCGTAGTAATTGAAGAGATTATACTCGCGGCCGGTCAGTTTGGAGATCTCGGCCATGTAGTTCTCGACAATACCGGGGACGGCGTCGTAGTAGACATTCTGTGCTTCACGGTTCTGGAAGAAGACGTCGGAGTTCTGAGCGGAACCACGCAGGTTACCGGCTGTAGGGGACAATCCGCGGTCACGGAAAGCCTGAATGGCGTCCATGTCGACGAGTTTGGCCAAATCAGCATAGTCCATGACTTCGATCTTCTGGATCTCGTGCGAGGTACGGAAGCCGTCAAAGAAATTGATGAAAGGCACGCGGCCCTTGATGGCGGAAAGATGCGCTACGGCGGTCAGGTCTGTGGTCTCCTGGACGTTGGCGGAAGCCAGCATCGCGAGCCCGGCCTGACGACAAGCCATGACGTCCGAATGGTCACCAAAGATCGAAAGGGCATGTGTAGCGAGGGTACGGGCCGATACGTTGAAGACGGCCGGCAAGAGCTCACCGGCGATCTTGTAGAGGTTTGGCAGCATCAGGAGCAGACCCTGAGATGCGGTGTAAGTAGTGGTCAAAGCACCGACGTTCAAGGAACCATGTACGGTACCTGCAGCACCACCTTCGGATTGAAGCTCGACGACATTTACGGTCTGGCCGAAAATATTCTTACGTCCGGCTTGCGCCCACTGATCTGTAACGTCCGCCATTGTTGAAGAAGGCGTAATCGGATAGATTCCCGCAACTTCGGTAAAGGCGTAGCTAGTATATGCAGCGGCGGTATTGCCATCAATGGTCATATACTTCTTCTCTTTTGCCATTTTATACACTCCTTATTGTGAATTGATCTCCGGGATGACCGGAGCATTTTCCATATTATCTAAAAAAGAGGACATAGAATTCCTCTGATTTAGATAATTTGAAGTCTTATTGATTATAGCACAGAAAGTTTTGACTCCGCACAAAATCGCCAACTGAGATCACAGAAAGCAGAGCATTTCCGTGATTTGCATCACAATACCCTACCCGATTTAGTGGCTTTGAGAAAAAGACTGATTTTGAAAGTCTCTTCTCAACATTTGCACAGAGAAATTTTGGAGAATTTCGTAGGTTCTCTTGTTGACTCCGGGCGCAAATAAGACCCCGGGAGCGCGGTTGGGGCTGCCGGGGTCTGTGTGTATACTTGTGGACTGGTGTTTAGACTTCTTTGTAAGCCGCAGCGATGGCCGCGAAGTCAGCTGCCTTCAGAGAAGCACCGCCGACGAGGCCGCCGTCGATGTTCGCCTGGGCAAACAGACCTTCCGCGTTATCTGCTTTGACCGAACCGCCGTAGAGAATACGGGTGTTCTCGGCAGTTTCTTCGGTGTAGAGCTTGGCCAGTTCGGCGCGGATGAAGGCGCACACTTCTTCGGCTTGCTCGTCACTGGCGGTCTTACCGGTGCCAATGGCCCAGATCGGCTCATAGGCAATGGTAACGTGGGCCAGACGGGCAGCGGGTACACCTGCCAGGGCAGCGGCGACCTGAGCCTTCACGAAGTCGAAGGTCTCGCCTGCTTCGCGCTGAGCCAGAGACTCACCGACGCACAGAATCGGGCGGACGCCCCATTTAAGGGCAGCCAGCAGCTTCTTGTTCACAGTTTCATCGGTCTCGCCAAAGTATTGACGGCGCTCGCTGTGGCCGAGCACTACGTAGCCGATGCCCATGTAGGCCAGCATCTTCGCGCTGATTTCACCGGTATAGGCGCCATCATCTTCGTAGAAGCAGTTTTGGGCCGCGACCTTGACGTTTGTGAAAGCGGTGGTGTCGAGCGCAGTCTGGAGAACCGTGAAAGGTACAGCCACCAGCACTTCGGAATCGGCGTCCTCGACCTTGGGCATCAGTTCCGTAAGGAATTTGACTGCGTCAGCGGGCACGCCCTTGTTCATCTTCCAGTTGCCGGCCGCGAAGACACGGCGAGCATTCTTGTCCAGCAGGCAATCGACGCCGGGCAGGACCTTACCTTCGAGGTATTCCAGGGAAGCGCCGCCGCCGGTCGAGATGTGAGAAACACGCTCAGCGAAGCCAAGCTTCTCGATCGCAGCTGCTGAGTCGCCGCCGCCGATGATCGAAATAGCCTCGGAGCTCGCGACTGCATTGGCAATTTCACGTGTGCCGCCGGCGAACTTGTCGAATTCAATTACGCCCATCGGGCCGTTCCAGACGACGGTCTTCGCGTCTTTCACTGCATCGCTGAAGAGAGCGATCGATTTAGGACCAATGTCCATACCCATCCAGCCATCGGGGATGTCGCCTTCCACTACTTGCGAATTCGCTTCAGCGGCAAACTCGTCGGCGATCAGGTTATCGACGGGCAGGAGCAGCTTGACGCCTTTTGCTTCAGCTTTGGCGAGCAGTTCTTTGGCCAGCTCGACCTTATCGGCTTCGAGCAGTGAATTCCCCACGGTCTGACCTTTGGCCACATTGAAGGTGTACGCCATGCCGCCGCCGATGATGAGGGTGTCTACTTTGGACAAAAGATTATTGATAACGCCGATCTTGTCAGAGACCTTGGCGCCGCCAAGAATGGCGACAAAGGGGCGATCGGGGTTGTTCAGGGCCTTGCCCATGAAGTCTACTTCTTTCTGAATCAGGAAACCGGATACGCCGGGCAGGTAGTTTGCGACGCCTGCGGTGGATGCATGGGCGCGGTGTGCGGTACCAAAGGCGTCATTCACGTAGAGATCTGCCATGGAGGCGAGCTCTCTGGCGAAAACAGGATCATTCTTCGACTCTTCCTTGTGGAAACGGACATTCTCGAGCATAACGACGTCGCCGTCCTGCATAGCCGCGACCTTGGCCTTGGCATCTTCACCGACTACGTCAGCAGCCAGCGCCACGTCTTTGCCCAGAAGTTCGGCCAGACGGTCGACTGCGGGCTTCATGGAGAATTTCGCTTCCGGACCGCTCTTGGGACGGCCGAGGTGCGAAACCAGGATAGTCTTGGCCTTGTGTTCGACGAGATACTGAATGGTCGGCAGTGCGCCGACAATGCGCTTGTCATCTGTAATCGCATTGGTCGCTTTGTCCAGGGGTACATTGAAGTCCACGCGGACTAAAACGCGCTTACCTGCTACATCAATGTCTGTCACGCTCTTTTTATTCATATTTGCCATATCTTCTCTCCTGTCTGTGCTCTGTGGCACACTTGCTTGCGTTATAGTGAGCCCGATAAATTTTTACCAGTCTACTCGTCTATAGTAACGCAACTTGCTTAACTTTTTCAACTTATCAAAGTGCTTCTATAGTAGTTTACCAATTCCGGCCCCTGAGCAATAGAACTTAATTGCGAGATTGCCTAGTATTGCCAAATCAAGGCAGGCGGTACAGCTCGATGAAGACAGAATTGCGTCCGATAATGCTGTCAAAGAAGCTCGCGAAACCGCTTTGCTGGACCGTGACGCGGATGACCGAGGATTTGCTGACATTCAGGTTCAGGGTCACAGCCTTGAGCGAGTTTTCGAATGGTTCTTCGCTGTAAACAGTATCGCCGTCCACTTTCACGATGACGGCCATATTGCTGTATACTGCGTTGTCCGCCGACTTAGGGGAGAATACAATTCTGGTCTTGTCATAACCGCCCATTTCGTACGTGAAGATCGTATCCGGCTTGACCAGGAGGGGGCTGTCGAAGCCGCCGCTGCGATAGGTGTAGCCTCCGGCATCACTGCCTGTGGCATCACTCTGCACGTTGCCCTGCAAGATCGTGATGTTGTCCGCAGCGTTATCAGGGCTGGCGTTCTGGTATTTCGTCTTAGCTGCCTGGAGCTGCTCATTGTTCGGATAGAGAGCCAAGCCTTCATTGAGCTTCGCTATGGCTTTGCTGTAAGGAGCCGCCGGCCAGCGCCCGCTCAGGGCGGCTGACGCCAGATCGCTGGCTGAAGCGATCACCGCGGAGATATACAGGTCGATACGCTCATCCAGCAGAGGTTGCAACGGCGCAGTGTCTATACCCTGTTCTGCTAATTGATCGAGATACTCCTGGGCGTCCTTGAGCTTGCCGTCCCGCAACAGGAGATTCAGTTCGAAACGCGGAATTTCTGCTTTAATAGCCGCGTCTTTGTCCGCAATTGCCTTCTCGATCTCTGTTTTGCGGGCAGCCAGGGCCTGGTTGCCGCTGTCGTAGAGCAGACCCTGCTCCACAATATACAGGGCCGTCCGGGGGAAGCCTTTGGTCAGCAGCTCGGCGGCTTTGGCCTCACCGGCAGCGGTGAATTCTCCCAGGACAGAAGCCTGGGCGGTTCTTGCCTCCGCGTGTTCGGGTGAAGCCTGCAACACGGTCGCGTACTGCTCCAGACTCTGGCGGTAGTCTCCGCCGAGAGCGAAAATACGAGCCAATTCCAGGGACTCATCGATGTCGTCGATCTTGGTAATTTCCGCGCGCGCCTCCGCCAGATTCGGGGCTATCCGCTCACTGAGATCTGCATGGAAACGCAAGCCTTCCAGGGCCAGAATCGCCTGGTCAAAGTCCATCGCTCCGGAAGCGAACTCCGTGCGTATCTTGCCCACTTCGTCCACCAGGCTCGTGACGTACGGCGCCGCGTCGAAGTCTTTGGGTATGGCTGCTTCTGTATAGATGTCACCGGCCAGCGGATAATTCTGCTCGAGAACAGCCGCCTGGAAAGCCTCCAGGTTTTCTTGTTTCGGTGAATAATTGCATGCAGTCATTGTCCAGAGCAGCATCGGTACAAGTGCCCAGGCCAAAAATCTGCCCGCTGTGAGTTTGCGCTCTCTCATGGCATCACCTGATGAATCGCAGATCGAGAACCGTGCGAATTTCCCCGCCCTGGAGGTAATTCAAATTCACGATAAAAGATTTTGCGTTGTTTGCCGGCAGATCAACCGCGATCTTGTAGCCTTTGCCCGGGTCGTCTCCGGCCCTGGCAATCAGGCTGCCATAGCGCAGCGGACGCGCTTGATTGGAACTCGAGTAGATCTGGTAATAAACCTGCGTGTACTGCTCCACCGGACCCAGAGCCAGCTCACCGACAAAACGGGTTCCGCCGCCGGCATTCTGGAAAATAACCTGTTCGACCACCGAGCTGTTACCGGTGTAGGTATAGACCTGCTCGACTGAATCTGCGTGGCTTTGGCCGGCTGCATCCTTGTACGTTTCGCGGTGCAGACTATCGGTCACAGACTCACCGGCAGGCGGTGTCGGCGAAGGTGTCGGGTCGTTATTCGTGGTTTCAGGATCCTGTTCGCCCGGCTCCGTGTTCTGGTAGCGGGTTTTGGCCGCCGTCAAAAGCTCGTTCTCCGGCAGGAGGAGCAAGCCTTCATCCACCTTCTCTAGCGCGCTGTCGCGGTTGCCCTGTAAGAAGATATTATCGGCTGCGTTCAAGATACTCTCCGCGCACTTGATTTCGTACTCAACACGAAGCTGCTTGATAGAATCATCGTTGGGATCCGTAAGCAGAGCCTCGTCGATTACCTTAAAGACACTGACAAAATCGCCCGACTGGAAATAGCGTTCCGCACCGGAAGCCGTCGTTTCAAACAGCGAAGAGATCGACTTGGCATCATTGTTTTTCTTCAGATTAAGGAGAACCGGGTCATCGGGTATCAATGTGAGCGCTTCGACAATCATGCCCTCGGCTTCTTTGTAATTGCTCTGTGATTGCAGTGTGCCGACTCGGCGCACCACGGACTCGCGATAGCGATCGCGGGCTCTGGCCAGCAGATCAGCGGTGTCGCGATAGCTCGGGTAGAGGTCAATTACCCGATTGAAGTCTCCAATCGCGCCTGGGTAATCAAGGTCATTCAGCTTTTCTTTGCCCGCCTGGTAAATCGCGTCGGCTTGTTGCAGAACAGACAGCTCTTCCGCGGTCTTGTCCACTAGAACCTTATAATCTCCGGTATAGAGCTTCGAGTTGCGAATGACAGAAAGAGCTGCGTCGGTGGCGGAATACGTGGTCCTGCCGCCGATCGCGTTCTGCTTCAAGGTACTGAGGTATGCCGCGAGGTCGGCTGCCGAGGACTCTTCAAGCTCTTCCTTGCCCTTGTAATCTTCCGTGTACAGCTTGGCCGCCTGTTCATAATTGCGGCTCTCCAGGGCTTGGGCAAAGTCTTTCGTCGGGCTGCCCAGGTTCTTGATAAAGAACCATGAGAAGACGCTGATAACGGCCAAAAGTACAAGCACAATATGTATCGGCCGCACGCGGATCATCAGCCACTCATATGCGTCTCTCACGGCACTGGGTTTGCGGCGCACACGCGAGCGCCCCTGAGGCAGAGCGCCGTCACCCGCCTCTGTCGCCTCATCCTCAGCATAACGGGCACGATAAGCCTCAGCCGAAGCTGCGTGCGATACGCGTCTGGGGCCGCGGTAATCATAGGCTTCAGGAGCTTCGCGATCATCTGCTTCTTCCACGAAGCTTGTATAACGATTGTCAGATGCCAGAGGAGCCTCTGCGACTGCCTGGTAATTCTCCTCGAAGTATGGTGCTTCTTCCTCAGCAGCACCGACCTCGCTGTAATCGTCAAAATGAGGGACACCGTCAAGGTCGCTGTCGCTTTGCTCGAAGTATTCCCCCGCCGGGATGAAATCACTGCTGTAGGAATCCGCTCTCGGCAGTTCGTGTCGCGTGCGTTCAGCCTCTTCCTGCAACAGCCGAAGGTTCTCGCGTTCCTTCTGTTCCCTCGCTTGTTCGGCTAAACGAGCTTTCGTCTCTTTGTGCTTTGCCCGTTTGTCGCGAAGCAGCTGAACACTGTCCCCTGCCTTGGTCTTGATAACGGAGGCGCCTGTAGCGGTTTTGCTTGCGGCATGGCGGGCAAAGGAGGC
>JAAYZH010000191.1 GCA_012514965.1 Clostridiaceae bacterium
CAGGCTGAGTTTTGTCATATCTGTCAGGCTGAAATCCTGCTATGATCAAATTGGGAGACAGGAGGAGGAATTTATGAAAATTCGTAGCAAAGCATATTACAAGGGACTGGCGCTGGCGCTGGTATTTCTCTTGTTCATGCCAATCCTGACTGCTTGTGGAACAGCCACACAAGCCCAGGATAAAGGTTCAGGATCCAGCGAGGGCGGCTATCTCGAACCCGACCGTAACGAAAGTTTTGTGCCGCCTGCGGATGGTAACCAGAAGCCGGGCGACCTCATTAGTGACCGCAAGTTGACACGAACAGTCGATTTACGTATGGAGACCCAGAACTTCGTCGACCTCACTGCGAAGATCGAGAGTGAAGTCATTATGACCGGCGGTTATATTCAGACTTCAGCTATCTCAGGTGAGGACAAGGGCTCAAGCGGCAGGTTAGCAACGTATGTGCTTCGTATACCCGCTGCGAAGCTGGACGACTTTTTGGCCAAAATCAAGACTGATGGCAATGTCCTGAGCCAGAGCAATAAGATTGATGACATTACCTTGCAATACTCGGATACGGAAACCAGGCTGGCCTCCTTGCGCATCGAGCAAGAAACGTTAATGAGACTCCTGGAGCGAGCCGAAACAATTGAAGACATTATTACGATTCAAGACCGCCTCACGAATGTTCGTTGGCAGATTGAAAGCTATGAAGCCCAGAAACGTCTGATGGACAATCAGGTTGAGTACAGCGTGTTGAACATCAGCCTGGCGGAAGTGAAAGATCTCACGCCTGTCGAAGCCGAAAACTATTTGACCGAAGCCGCTCGCCGTTTCAATCAAGCCTGGAAGGACTTTGTCAAAGGCATAAGGACATTCTCGCTCGACTTGATCAGCGCAGCCCCGATGCTGATCTTACTCCTCGTGCTCGCGATCATCGCCTGGATCTTGATCGCCCGCAGCCGCAGCAGATATCGTGCCCGCCAGCAGGAACAGCGTCTGCGCCAAGCGCAACAGTTCTCCAATCAGGGCATGCCACCCATGGAAGGGAATAAAGAGTCACGCCGACGTTGGGAAGAAGAGAACCGTCAGCGCAATGCGCACACCAGCGCGCCTCCTCAAACTCCGGTCTCGACGCAAGAACAAGGTCCGACTGACAACCCAACAAAGTAATTAGTGCGAAAGACCGATTTACACTCTGTATAGTTAAAAGTCAACGACAATTGCATAAAAAAAGGAACGAAAATATATTTCGTTCCTTTTTTATGAAATTGTCTAAATATTTGTAACACAGGTTTCATTTAATTCGTCAATTTTTATAGATAATTTTTGTTTCATTTTGGTGCAAAGATTGATACAATTAGTACGCTATAAATTTATAAGTTAGCGATTGAGTTGATAGCATACAGGAGGAGAAGAAGAATATGAAGAAATTTGTTGCTTACATCATGACTGCAGTATTGCTGGTCGGTGGATTGGCTGCGTGCGGTGGTGGTGCTGACGCCAAAACCGGTTTTGCAGTAATCAATTCCAATACAGCGTCTCACCAGAAGGCTCCTGCCGACGGTAAAGACGGTGTTATCGAACTGACAACGGTTGCTGCTGCTGCTTTGGTAGACAAAGACGGCAAGGTTATTAAATTACAGAGTGATACACTTCAGTCTAAATTTGGTTACAATGCTGAAGGCCTCATCACCACGACTGCAGACACCGTTTTCAAGACCAAGAGAGACCTTAAAGAAGAATACAACATGAAGGGTGCCTCCGACATCAGCAAAGAATGGTACGAGCAGGCTGCTGCGTTTGACGCATATGTCGTTGGCAAAACCGCTGCTGAAATCCGCGGCATCGCTGTTACAGAAGGCGTCGCTACCGATGCTGACCTGGCTGCCGGTGTTACCATGGACATTACTGCCATGAAGGAAGTTGCTGCTCTGGCTGTTGAATCAGCCGTAGCAATGGGCGCAAAGGCTTCTGACACTCTGGGCTTTGGAATCACAGCTTCTGCTGAGCAGACCAAGGACCCGACCGTCGTTCAGTACGCTCACTATGTTGTTGTCACCATGGACAAGAACAACAAGATCACTTCCAGCATTGTTGATGCCACACAGCAGAAAGCTACCCTCGAAGCCGGCGTGGTCACCACAGACCTCACTGCTCCGATCAAGTCCAAACTCGCGCTTGGCACAGACTACAACATGAAGGGCGCTTCCCCCATTGGTAAAGAATGGGACGAGCAAGCCAAGGCTTTCACTGACTGGGCAAAGGGCAAGACTCTCGCAGACATCTCCGGAATGACTCTCGCAGAAGGCCGTCCTGACGTTGCTGATCTGAAGAGCTCCGTCACCGTTCACGTAACCGGCTTCCAGTCCGCTTACGCAGCTGCCGGTTCTTACGCGAAGTAAGAGACTTAGCTGACTTGTAATCGATACTCAAGAGAGCCGCAGTTGTCTGCGGCTCTTTTACTAAGTAAGGAGCTTTCAGTGAAGAAGATTATTTCTTTGATCACAATCCTCATTCTTCTTCTGCCTTCGCTGGCAGCTTGCGCACCACAGCAGAAAATCTACCAGGCGCAATTTTTCGAACTCTTTGACACGGTTACGGTGTTGATGGGCTATGCTGACACACAGGAAGAATTTGGCCAAAGAGCGGAAGACATCAAGCAGGATATCGAAGAATTTCACAAACTATACGACATTTACAACTCTTATGAAGGTTACACAAATCTCCATGATGTCAATCAAATGGCAGGGCAGGGGCCGATTGTCGTTGACAGCCGGATTTTGGACTTGCTTGAGTTTTCAAAACAAATGTACGCGGATTTCAATGGCAAAGTGAATGTCGCGATGGGAGCGGTGCTGCGGATTTGGCACGAGTATCGCAGTTATGGGCAGGACTATCCTGAGGAGGCCGCCTTGCCGGAACGCAGCGAGCTCGAGGAAGCAGCGAAACATTGCAATATTGATGACATCGTGATCGATCGACAAAACAGTACGGTGACGTTGCTTGATCGGGACATGAGCTTGGATGTAGGCGCAATTGCCAAAGGGTATGCGGCCGAACGTGTCGCAAAGCTTGCGCAAGAACGAGGAGAAGAGCACCTCCTGATCAGCCTGGGTGGGAATGTCCGGGCGATCGGC
>JAAYZH010000192.1 GCA_012514965.1 Clostridiaceae bacterium
AGTTGTGCGGCCACTCCGCTTGGATAACTCGGATATTTGTCCCCAGGAACCCCGGTACGACCTGACTCTGCAATCCGATCTATTCAAACATCCACTGACAAACCCGACTTAATCAAAGCGCCACTCGATCAGGCGGTCCGCTTCGTCGTAGACCACTTTCAGGCTGAAAAAAGCTTGGTCAGTTTGGTCAGTAAGGATTAGAGGTAGGAAGAGTTTGTCGCCATCCCACAGCGGAAGCGAGAGGATCTGTGATTCAGGGATCCAGGCCAGTGTGCCTTCGTCGCAGGGGGTATAATCTCGACTGGTGCTGGTGGCACGGTAGACAAAAATGTATTCGGGTGCTTTGGCCGCGTAGACGAAGGTCAGAAGACCACGTAGGCTGTAGCTGTCCGGGATCAAACCGGTTTCTTCGAAGACTTCGCGCAGCATGGTTTCGTGTGGGGTTTCACCGGCAATGAGTTTGCCGCCGACGCCGATCCACTTGCCGTGGTTGACGTCATTGGCTTTCTTCGTACGGTGAAGCATCAGCCAGTCTTCGCCATTTTTTATGTAGCAAACCGTGGAAATGAGCATTTGTGAACTCCTAACTTGAATATGATCCGCACTGAACTTTGCCTGGCCAAAACCACAACAAGCTGACTCGCGGGTCAGCCAGATCCTGATTGGGGCTATCCGAACGATAAGGTTAACCAAGCTTTTGAACAGTAGTTTACAGGAGTGCAGCGATCGTGGCTGTGATATGAGGGCCAAAGGGTAGCAAAAAAGCACCGGAGTTGGTGCTTTAAAATTCGTTATTAAAAAGGGATGTTTTGGTGTCCGAGCGAATCCCGTCGAATGCCGTCGAATGCCGCCGAATGCCGCCGAATGCCGCCGAATGCCGCCGAATCCAACTGAATCGATCACATTCCCGCCGAGTGAGTCACGCCAGCAGAGTCTTATCTCTCAGGCGGGCGACAGCCTAGACTGTTTGCGAACGAACGGTGGAGACTTCTTCCCATGTGCAGCATTTCTTGTCGCCGTAGGCAAGGACGTCCAGGGTCAGGGAACCGAAGACCTGCTCTTCGATGGCCTCGACCTTGAGTATGCTCTGGCGCAGTGCGCAGGCGTTGCATTCTTGGTCGTTGGCGCAAAGCCCGCCGAAGAGACGGCAGTTGTCATATTCGGATTCGGCTGGCTGAGCAGCGGCGATAATCTCGGCAGCGGTGATCTCTTCGGGGCGGCGGGCCAGAGAGAATCCGCCCAGCTTGCCGCGGGTGATGAGGAGCATGTTCTGGCTGGCGAGGAGGTGGGAGATTTTTTGGAAGTATTTGGATGGGATGTCGCAAGCCTCGCATATTCGAGTGGTGTTGCACTTGTCGTTTTGGCGGGCCAAAAAAATCATGGTACGCAGGGCATACTCGGTTGTTTTACTAAACGCATTTACTTTAACTCCGTCTATATCGTTTGCTCGATAGAAAATTACAACTTGTATGGAAGTTTGGCTAGTATTGCGGAATTTTTACGAAAGAAGTCTCGGCAGGGTTGCGACCGGGGCTAATTGTCTAAAAATATCCGTTTACATACCTTGAAATGGGAATAAATTGCTGATTTTCACGGGTCGATGAAAATTACCAATCAAGGACGAATTATAGAACTTTTATGACGAAAAAACAAGAAATATCATATAGGAAAATCCAGAACGCAGTGCGTTGTGTTCATGACTATTATGGCTCAAAAAGGCCGATTAACCCTGAAATTGCTGTATTACAGGGTTAATTAGTAGGTTTAAAGCCAGAAAGGCAGACTTCTTTCGGCATAATTGCGATTTTCGTGTAAAACGGAGAATTTCTTCACGTTTTTTGTGAGTTTTGGCCAAAGCAAGGTGGCCCCATTTGAGTTTTGTTACAATGGGAATCGGTACGAGTAGGTATAATTAAGAAAGCATTCTTTGCGAACTATTTCGCGGCGAAGTCACAACGAAAACCGCGAAGCACAGAGAGCAAGAGCCAGGAAGATCGCGCCGCTGTGAGCACCCTCCCAATAATTATGGGTGAAGGCAGAGGCAGACAAGCTTTTTCGGAAGCTGAATTAATCTTAAGAGGTATAACGTAGAGATGAAAAGAATTTTGCAAACAGTAGGTGCGGCCGTTTTGGCCGCGGCGTTAGTCTTTGGCGCAGCCGCTTGCGGTACTGCCGGTACGACGCAGGGGACCACGGCGGCACCGTCTGCTGGTACTACAGCGCCGGCGAGTGGCGAGAAGATGGTCACGATTGGTATGACCTACCCGATCACCAGCATGAATCCGCTGTATCTGGATGCTTCGGAAGCGATGAAATACGCTGTGGGTATTTCCTTTGAGCCTATTCTTGAGCTTAACAGCGATAACGTCTTTGTCGGTGTTTTGGCCGAGAGCGTAACCGCGAATGAGGACGGAACCGTGTTCACGGTCAAGCTGAATGATGACGCGAAGTGGTCGGATGGACAGCCTGTTACAGCTGATGACGTGATTTTCACGGTCTTGAAGACGACTTCTAAGACTGTGTCGAACCCTTCGATGGCAGGCTACAGCCAGCTTAAGGGCTTCGATCCGGGAACCGGTCAGGTGGCGGATGACGCTACGGAAGTAGAAGGCCTCGTCAAGGTCGACGAGAAGACGGTCGAATTCCACGCTGAGTACTCAATGAGCCTTGAGAGCTTCAACAATAACTTCATGCGCTATCTCTTGCCTATTCCTAAGCATGTTCTGGGTGAGAAAACGACAGCTGAGCTGGCAACCACAGACTGGTTCCTCGCTCCGGAAGTTGTCAGCGGTCCTTTCCGCGTGACTTCCGCGGACGTCGCGCAGTACGTTACGTATGAGAAGAACGAGAACTACTGGCAGGGTGAGCCGAAACTCGACAAGGTCAACATTCGCATTGTCACTTCCAGCCAGCTCTTCGCAGGCCTGAAGTCCGGTGAGATCGATTTCGTACAGCAGACCACGGGTGTCTTTGCTCAGGAAGACATTGATTCTGTCAGCTCGCTCGAGAACGCTGACGAAGTCTATGACAAGCCGGTTACTTCCGTTCTGGCCTTCATCAATAACGAATCGGTTCCGGATGCCAGAGTCCGCAAGGCCATTCTGCACGCGATTGACCGCGAGCTTTTGGTCAAAGAATTCCTGAAGGGTAAGGGCGAAGTCGTGGATGGTTTCCTGACCTCCGCCACACCTTATTTCGATGAAACACTCGAAGTCACTCCTTATGACCCGGATCAGGCGAAAGCCCTCCTGGCGGAAGCAAACTGGGATGCTAGCAAAACTCTGACTTTCAAGATCGATTCCGGCGACGCCACCTTTGCCCAGGCTGCCAACGTCATCGTTGCTCAGCTCGGCGAAGTGGGAATCAAAGTCCAATTGCAGACCTTGAGCTTTACGCAGCTCCTGACGGATGCCGGCAACCACGACTTTGACATGATGACCGTACAGTACACACTTTCTACGGTTGCACCGGCCTTTGATATCTCCTGGCTCACCGCTCCGAGCGGCTGGCCGCTGTACAACAATCCTGAAGTGGACGCCCTCGTCGAAGAGGCGATGATCGTCAGCGGCGACGTGCCGAAGCTGAAGAGTCTCTACAGAGAAATCAATGAAATCATGCAAGAAGAAGTGCCGATTTTCAATGCTTATGCCCTGAGCCCACTGGGCGCGAAGGCCAAACGAGTAGTCTATGCTGCACCGAGCGTGTTCGGTGGCTTCATGGACATGCATCTTTGGGATATTGGCTAAAAACTGAAACAGGTATATAATTCCTGTCACGAATGTTTGAAAGGTTAGGGTACGTGGGGCCATTACTTGATGTGAGAAATCTCCGAACCACCTTTAGCAGTGACTGGGGGCAGAAGGAGGCGCTGGACGGCGTCTCTTTCACTGTGTCCCCCCGTGAAATTCTCTGCATTGTAGGTGAATCCGGCAGCGGCAAGAGCGTTACTGCGCTCTCACTTATGGGCTTGCTGCCTCGCAACGGCAAGGTCTTGAACGGCGAGGCCTTTTTTGAGGGCCGTGATCTGCTGAAGATGAAGGAGAGAGAGCTCGACGAAATCCGCGGCGGTGACATGGCGATGATTTTTCAGGATGCCATTTCTTCGCTGAACCCTGTCTTTACGATAGGCAATCAGCTGATTGAGGCAGTGCGGGCGCACAGCTCCGTCGGCCGCAAGGAGGCCAGAGAAGAGGCGCTGGGTATTTTGCAGCGTGTTGGCTTGTCTGAGCCTGAGCTTGTGCTGGAGCGCTATCCTTATGCCTTGTCCGGAGGTATGCGCCAACGCGTCATGATTGCGATGGCTTTGGCCGGCAAGCCCAAGCTCCTGATCGCCGATGAGCCGACGACGGCCCTCGACGTCACCATTCAGGCCCAGATTATGCAACTGTTGCGCTCACTGTGCGAGGAGACCGATCTCTCGGTCATTCTGATCACCCATGATATTGGCCTGGTGGCCCAGATGGCGGATCGCGTGATTGTCATGTACGCCGGCCAGGTGGTGGAACAGAGCGATGTTCAGGTGCTTTTCAACAGCCCCGATCATCCGTACACACAGGGATTGATGCAGGCGGTGCCTTCGATTTACGATGACAAGGCTAGACGTCTGGTCGCGATTCCCGGTACTGTGCCGGAACACTACCAGGACATTGAAGGGTGCCGTTTTGCCAGCCGCTGTGCCTATAAGGTAGACGAGTGCGACTTGCCTCAAGTGCTGTCTTACGTAGCTAGCTGCGAGAGTCAGATGAATTTCCCGCACTGCGTACGCTGCCACCGCGCGGCACGCGGCGAGCTGCCGCCATATGGGGCAGATGAACGCTGTACACCGGTCGATGTGGTCGCACAGATCAGTCAAGCGCCCGCTGCCGGTGAGCTGAAGAACGAGACGAAGGGGGACACGAATGGCCGAAGAGCGTAAAGTCCTGCTGCGTGTTGAGAATCTGCGCAAATACTATCCTGCTCACAGTCAGGGCCTTTGGCCGGTGAAGGAATTCGTCAAGGCTGTCGACGATGTCAGCTTCGACATTTACGAAGGGGAGACGCTGGGCCTGGTAGGGGAGTCCGGATCGGGCAAGTCTACGGTAGGCCGCCAGCTGGTCGCCCTGGAGAAGCCCGATGGCGGCAGCATTCTCTACAGAGGCACGGATCTGGTCAAGATGAGTGACCGGGCGATCCGTGAGATTCGTCGTGAGATTCAGATGGTCTTCCAGGACCCGAACTCTTCGCTGAATCCGCGCAAGCACATCCGTGAGATTTTGGCCGAACCGATGCTCCACCATAAACTGGTGGATAAGGCAGGTCTAGACAAAGCTCTCCAAGAGCTACTGGACCTCGTCAGCCTGCCGCGCAACACCCTCGGAAGATATCCGTATGAGTTCTCAGGCGGTCAGCGTCAGCGCCTCGGAATTGCGAAAGCACTGAGTCTGCAGCCTAAGCTCCTGGTCCTCGACGAGCCGGTCTCGGCTCTGGATGTATCGATCCAAGCCCAGATCCTGAACTTGCTTCGCGACTTGCAGAAGGAGCTCAAGCTCACCTACCTGTTCATCGCGCATGGCCTGGGTGCGGTGCACTACATCAGTGACCGCATCGCTGTCATGTACTTGGGCAAGATTATGGAAGTCGCCACCGGAACAGAACTGTTCTGCGAACCCAGACACCCCTACACGCTCGCTCTCAAGAGCGCGGATCCCTTGCCGGATCCAGCCAGGCGGGGGGGACTGGATATCGTGCTGGAGGGTGAAGTGCCTTCCGCTGTCAATCCGCCAAGCGGCTGTCGTTTCCACACACGCTGCCCTTACGCAGAAGCCAGTTGCCGCACAGATGTGCCGCCGCTGGTCGCGGTCAGCAATGGGGATATTCCACACCTGGCCGCTTGCCCGGTCTGGCAGAGACAGAGGGAGGCAAGACAATGATTCGTTATATACTCAAACGTCTATTGATCGCCATTCCTGTTTTGCTTGGCATCACGATTCTCGATTATTTCATTATGAGCCTGGCGGGCAACCCCATGGAAATGATGATCGGCCCACGCATCACGCAGGCGGCAATCGAGGAGAGAGCCGCATTGCTCGGGCTGGACAAGCCAATCCTCGTTCAGTACTGGAACTGGCTCAAAGAAGCGATGCAAGGCAACTTTGGCTATTCGTTCAAACAGAACCTTGCTGTCACGCGCCTGATCGGCAACAACGTCGCCCCGACTGTTCTCCTGATGGGCCTCTCGCTGGTCCTGTCCATGCTCATAGCCATACCGGCAGGCATCTACAGCGCAGTGCATCAGTACTCGAAGACAGACTACGCCATCGTCACCGCCTCCTTCATCGGTTCCAGCGTACCCAGCTTCTTTCTGGCCCTGACAATGGTCTATTTCTTTAACCTTCGCCTGGGCTGGCTACCCTCGAGCGGCATGACCACACTCGGCACCGCCTGGAGTCTCACCGACACGCTGAGGCATATGGTTTTGCCCGTAGGCGTCATGGTGTTCTCCGTCGTAGGCGTCAATATCCGCTATATCCGCGCCAGCATGCTGGAGATTATGGAACAAGACTATCTGCGTACCGCGAAGGCCAAAGGCATCGGCCGCCGCAGGGTGATCAACAAACACGCTCTGCGCAACGCCCTCCTGCCGATCATCACGATCTTCGGCATGCAGATCCCCATGCTCTTCAGCGGCTCGGTCGTCATCGAGCAAGTGTTCTCCTGGCCCGGTCTGGGGCTCCTGACCATGTCTTCCATTCTCAACCGCGACTATCCGCTCATCATGGGCGTCAGTCTCTTATCCGCCGTCGTAGTGCTCATCGCGAACCTCGTGACCGATATTCTCTACGCCATCGTCGACCCGACGATCCAGTACACGTAAGGAGGCCAAAATGCAACAAGCGACAACTGCTCCCGGCCTCGATCGCTCGCTGGCCGAACGGATTTCCCACGAAACCTACTACCAAACGGTTTTCCGCCGTTTTCGCCGCCATCGCCCGGGCTTCATCAGCCTGATCTTCCTGGGCTTGATGCTCCTCCTGATCGCCGTTACGCCCTTACTCTCGCCCTACGGGCCGAATCAGATCACGTCAGCCTTCAGCGCGATGCCCTCAGCAGAACACTGGCTGGGTACCGACCAAGTGGGCCGCGACATGCTGACCCGCTTGATGACCGGCTCGGGCATCTCCCTCTTCGTGGCCCTGCTCGCGACCGTAGTCTCGACCCTCCTGGGCGTGCTGCTTGGCCTCGCGGCCGGCTATTTCGGCGGCTGGATCGACATCATCATCATGCGTGTCACCGACATCGTAATGTCTTTCCCATACCTCCTGCTGGTCCTGGTCGCCGCCGCCATCTTTGGCCCCGGCATGTGGAACATCGTCCTCATCCTGGGCTTCGTGAACTGGCCCGGTATGGCGCGTCTGGTCCGCAGCAACGTCATGTCCCTACGTGGTGTGAATTACGTGCAGGGCTCCCAAGTTGCGGGTATGCCGACCATCTATATTCTCTTCAAGGAAATCTTGCCCAATACGATCGCACCGGTCCTGATCTACGCTACCTCGGTCATGGCGCAGACCATGCTCGACGAGGCGGCCTTGAGCTTCCTCGGCATGGGCGTGCAGGCCCCGACCGCCAGCCTCGGCAACCTCCTCAATGTGGCGCAGTCTTACACGATTCTTGAGACCAAGCCCTGGATGTGGCTGCCGCCGGGCTTGATGACCATTTTGCTGGTGGTGGCGGTGAACTTCATCGGCGACGCCTTGCGTGACGCCTTCGATCCGCGCAACCTGCAATAGTGTCCGTTATTCTAAGGCGGAAGCTCCCTCAGCCTGCGATGGCTGAGGGAGCTTTTTTCAGGGTGGAGGGATTATGATAATGGCGCCGATGCTTTCTTCTGGATGGCAACATCTGTTCAGATAAAAAATAAAGGTTCACATACCTTTTCTTTTCCCCGTTAGCCCCCTGAGAAAAGTCCCCTTCATGAGCAAGTCTCCGCAGACAAGTAAACGTGTGGTATAACCACCACACGTTTACACTAGCGAGGACCAACGCCGCTCGTGAACGGAGACTTTGGCCGCCGTGCGCACAACCACCCCAAAAAGAGAACGAATATTGATTCATATCACGCTTTTAGAGCCGAAACCGGGCCGCAAAACAAGTTTATCTTGCGGGCGGGCGGTGCAAACTTTACAATTTATGTAGTAATACAGTTCGTTAACAACATTGCATTCCCGCAAAGCAGGGAAGTGATAGGAGGTTAAGAATGATCAAGACCACAGGTTCCGTACAGGACAGGAAGCTCAAGACCCGGCGGCTGACTCTTTTTGCCATGCTGCTGTGTGTGGAGCTTTTATTAATTTTTACTCCGCTGGGCTTTGTCCCGGTCGGCCCGGTCAATGCGACGACTTTGCATATTCCGGTGATTTTGGCCGCAATTTTGATGGGCCCGCTGGAGGGGTCGGCACTGGGGCTGGTCTTTGGCCTGTCAAGCTTGATCAAGAACACGATCGCGCCGACGATTACCAGCTTCGTTTTTTCACCGTTTTACAGCTTGGGTGAGTTTCGCGGCAATGGCTGGAGTGTGTGGATCGCACTTGGCCCGCGCATTCTGCTGGGGCTGTTCGCTGCCCTGCTCTTCCGCTTCCTGCGCGATACGCTCAAGAAGCCGACTTTGGCTGCCGGCTTGGCTGCCGGCGTCAGTACACTCCTGCATACCGCTATGGTTATGGGAAGTATTTACCTGTTCTTTGGCAGAGATTACGCAGCGGCCCGTCAGATTGGCCAGTCCGCGCTCCTGACGATTATTGGGACCGTGATTTTGACCAACGGTGTCGCGGAACTGATCATCGCAGCGATCGTCGCCATGGGTGTCTATCGTTTCTCGGCCAAACGCGGCACTGCAAAAGCTGCCAAGCTGCCGAAAACGGCGGATGCTGCCCTCAACGGAAAGGATGAGCCACATCATGAGTGAGAAGAAGCACATTGTGGTCGGTATAGCAGGCGGTATTGCCGTCTATAAGGTC
>JAAYZH010000022.1 GCA_012514965.1 Clostridiaceae bacterium
ACATAATCACCGATCGAGAGCTCTTCATCGACAATTTCGTCAATCAGGCGTTGATCTACGCCTTCGTAGTGGCCGCAGATCAGAATCAGCTGATCGCAGTCCGCGTACTCGCGGGCTATGTCCTGCGTGAATGTCCTGCCTTTCGGTGAAAGATAAATGGTGCGACGCCTGGATTTGGCCCGTTCGCCGCCCGCCGCGACTGCATCCTGCCAGCTTCGATAAAGCGGTTCGGCCAGCATCAGCATACCGGTACCACCACCGTATAGAGTGTCGTCGACGTGACCATATTCATCCACGGCATGTTTGCGAATATCGTGGAGTGCCCACTCGAAAATTCCTTTATCGCCGGCTCGCTTCAGAATTGAACTGCGGATGTACGGTTCAAGTGCTTCCGGGAACAGGCTCAGTATGTCAAAACGCATTACTCGTACACTTCCCAGAGGCCTTCCGGGAGCGTGACGTCGATGATACCCTCGTCGAAGTCGACTTGGAGCAGCACTTCTCCGCGTAAAGGCAGGAGCAGATCCTTGCTGCCCGGCCGCTCAATCTGAAAAATCTCCCCGGACGGGCTGTCAAGCACGTCTCCGAGCTTGCCGATTATCCCCCGGTCGGATGTCCTGACTTGCATGCCAAGAATGTCGGAAACAAAATATTGATCCTCATCCAACGCATAGGCTTCACTGCGATCGACAGACAAGTAGCAGCCTTTGAGCTTCTCAGCCTCGGCTCTGTCAGGGACTCCTGAAAGCAGGATTATTTCATGTTCAGCCCCACGCAAGCTCAGAATCTTGCGTTTGCCGCGATTCACTTTGCCATCGGGAGACAAGAGATAAACTTCCTCCAAACCTGCCAGACGATCCGGAAGATCCGAAAGAAGCTTTACCTTGTTTTCGCCATTTAACCCATGTGCATTCGTCAAAACGGCAATATGTAAAAAAGGTGATTTCGTCCAGGCCATGAGCTTAGTCGACAATGTCGACAGCGACGCGGCAATCGCAGCGGCTCGCTTTAGCTTTCATAATAGAACGGATCGCCTGGGCGCGGCGGCCGCCCTTGCCAATCACTCTGCCCATATCGGCAGCTGCGACGCGGAGTTCCAGTACGATCGTGGCGCCATCTACGCGCGGTTTCACCGTAACCTCATCCGGAGCCTCCACGAGAGCAGAGGCCAGGGTCTTGAGCAGCTCCTGCATTTCGTTGATGCTTTGTTCGTCCATTATTCGATAACTCCTGTTTTCTTCAACAGCGCGCGTACGGTCTCAGTCGGCTGAGCGCCATTCTCGAGCCACTTCTTCGCGGCTTCTGCGTCAATCTTCACTTCTGAAGGCTTGGTCAAAGGATTGTAAGTACCAATCTCTTCGATGAAACGGCCATCTCGCGGGGCGCGGGCATCAGCGACGACCACACGATAATAGGGTGCCTTCTTAGCGCCGATTCTCTTTAATCTAATCTTAACTGCCATGTTCTTTTTTCCTCCGAAAAATTTTATCTATGCTGCTAGGTTTAAGAAGGGAAATTGAAGCCGGGGAACCCGCCTGTCCGTCTCTTCTTGCCTTTGGCGCCTTTTTTGCCGGTCAGTCCCATTGATTTCATCATCTTGAGACTTTCCTCGTACTGTTTGACTAGCTGATTCACTTCTTGCACCGTACGGCCGGAGCCCTTGGCGATGCGCTGGCGGCGGCTCGCGTTCAGCAGCTTGACGTTCGAACGTTCAGCCGCTGTCATGGAACGAATGATGGCCTTGGTGTAGTCAAGCTTCCGGTCATCGAGGTTGACGTTTGCTAATTGCTTGTTATTCATGCCGGGAATCATGCCGAGTATATCCTTCAGCGACCCCATCTTCTGAACCTGCTCAAACTGCTCGAGCATGTCATCCAGCGTAAACTGATTGTTCTGCAGACGGTTGATCGACTGCATGGCCTTCTTCTCATCGATTTCGCGGCCGGCCTTCTCAATCAGCGAGAGCACATCACCCATGCCGAGTATGCGCGATGCCATGCGGTCAGGATGGAAGGCTTCGAGCGCATCCACCTTCTCACCGGTTGCCGCGAACTTGATGGGTTTCTGTGTCATACGATAAATGGACAAAGCAGCGCCGCCGCGGGCGTCACCGTCCAGCTTCGTCATAATGAAGCCATCCAGACCGATCTCTTCGTCAAAAGTCCGGGCGACATTGACCGCCTCCTGACCGATCATCGCATCGACGATCAGCAGCTTCTCATTTGGCCTCACGACCTCGGCGATCTCCTTGAGCTCTCTCATCAGCGTATCGTCGACTGTCATACGGCCGGCGGTATCGACAATCATAACATCCCGCATTAAGTAGCGAGCCTTCACCAGACCTTCCCTGGCGATGACAACCGCGTCTTTCTCCTGTGGATTGATATAGCAGGGCACATCGATGCTCTTGGCAAGAATAGCCAGCTGCTCCTGAGCGGCCGGTCTGTGGGTATCTACAGACACCAGGAAGGGCTTCTTGCCGGCTTGCTTGCGCAGATGGAGCGCGAGCTTCGCTGCGGTTGTGGTCTTACCTGAGCCCTGCAAACCATAAAGCATGATTACGGTGAAGCCCGATGACTGGAAATGCAGACTATTGTCTCCGCCGCCGAGAATGTCGACAAGCGAATCATGAACAATCTTCACAACCTGTTGTCCGGGTGTGAGGCTCTCCATAACTTCCTGATTCTTGCACTTCTCACCGATCTCCTGCGTGAGTTCCTTTACAACCTGATAATTGACATCCGCCTCGAGCAGAGCGATGCGGATCTCCTTCATCATGTCCTTGATATCCTGCTCCGTGACGCGGGACTTGCCGCGCATTTTCGCGGTAATATCCTGAAGCTTCGTTGAAAGGCTTTCGAACAGGGCCATAAATACTCCTCTTAGATCTTATGTTCCAGCTCTGCAACCAAGTGCGAAGCTTCTGTCTTCTTGTCGGCCAAAATCAGGCCCTTCAGCTCGTGCAGATCCTGCTGTACCGCCTCACGGCTTCCGTAAACGGCAAGTTGTGCTTCAAAGCGGTCCAGATGCTCCAAACCGCGTTGCAGGCTGTCATGGACGGCCTGTCGGCTGATCGAAAAATAAACGGCGATCTCGCTGACAGACCAATCCTCATTGAAATAAAGGGATAAGGTCTCCCGTGAACGCTCTGTCAATAAGCTGCCATATATGTCCAGCAAATAAACATATCGATTCTTATCAAGTACTTCCTGCCAGTTTTTTTCCATACGCACTATTATAGGGTTGCAATGAAGCTTGTCAAGCAATACCTCTTGACAAGAGTGTCAAGTTCATGAACTTGACCAAGGAGCGTATCATAAATCCTTCGACAGCTGTCAAAATAACGAACAGCAATGGAAATCAGTCTGTCTTGGCAATTTTTTGGAGTTCTTCCTCAGGCAGCAGTGAGTCGACAAAAGCATCAGGGTCAAAATCGACCAGGTCTTCTGCTGTTTCACCGAGACCCGCGAGCAGAATCGGAACGTTCGACTGATATGCTACGGCCACCGCAACACCGCCTTTGGCGCTGCCGTCCAATTTGGTCAAAACAAGGCCCGTGACATCGGATACTTCAGTGAAGGTGGCGGTCTGGATCACGGCGTTTTGGCCTGAAGTAGCATCGATCACAAGCAGTGTCTGGACAACCGCGTCGGGGGCTTCGCGCTCGATAATCCGGCGGATTTTGCCCAGCTCATCCATTAAATTCTTCTTGTTATGCAGACGTCCGGCCGTGTCGATAATCAGGACATCGCTGCCGCGGGCCTGGGCGGCCTTGATGCTGTCATAGACCACAGCTGCCGGATCCTTGCCATCCTTCTGCGAGATCAGAGGAGTGTTCGTTCTTTCACACCAAGCCTCGAGCTGCTGAATGGCGGCCGCGCGGAATGTATCCGCGGCGCACATCAACACTTTCTTGCCTTCGCGGCTAAAACGGAGTGCCATTTTGCCGGCCGTTGTTGTTTTGCCGGTGCCATTGACGCCGACCATCATCAGAATATTGAGTTTGCCTGGTTCCAGATACAGCTGTTCTTTTTCACCGAGTATACCGCGGATTTCCTTCTTGAGCGTTCCCAAGACAAATTCTGTAGAACGATTCTTGGAAATTCGCATTTTTTCGCGCAAAGCAGTCATCAGCTCATCTGTGCAGGCTGCCCCGACATCTGCTTGAATCAAAGCAATTTCCAGTTCCTCGAGTTCTTCTTCATCAAAAAATCCCAAAGCGGCGGCGATATTGCTGACCTGCCCCATCAAGAAATCGCGCGTTTTCGTCAAACCTTGTTTAAATTTGTCAAATAGTGCCATATTTACCTCGTTATTCGTCCAGGCGTATCGATATCACCTGTGATACGCCACGTTCTTGCATTGTCACTCCATACATCATGCGAGCTGATTCCATTGTACCGCGACGATGGGTCACCAGAATGTATTGAGTCGCCGATGAATTCGCCTTGATGTAATCGGTGAAGCGAAAAATGTTCGACTCATCAAGCGCGGCTTCCACTTCATCCAAAACACAAAACGGTGAAGGATTGAGCTTTTGGATGGCAAATAGCAAAGCAATTGCGGTCAAACAGCGTTCGCCTCCGGACAGGGCCAGCATATTCTGCAGACGTTTGCCGGGCGGCATGACCTTGATATCGATAGGGCTGTTTAGTATATCACTGCGATCCTCCAGGACCAGCTCCGCTTCCCCGCCGCCAAAAAGTTCACGGAACACGACACGGAACTGCTCATTGATGAATTGAAAGGAGTCCTTGAACTGTTTATACATGCCATCCTTGATGTCCGCAATGATTTTGGCCAAATCCTTCTGAGCTGAGACAATATCTGCCTTCTGCTGCTCCATGAAAGCAAAACGCTCATTGAGCTCGCGGCTCTCCTCAATTGCCTGCACATTAACGGCTCCCAGGTCGCGAATTTGCTGGCGGAGGCTCTTGACCTCCTCACGTACCTTCACCTGGTCCAAGTCCGTTCTATACCACTCCTCGCGATTGGCAAAGGTACAGGAGTACTCTTCCCACAGGCGAGCCCGCTGATCCATCAGCTGATTGCCGGCATTCTCTAGTCTCTGCTCAAGGCGACCCTGTTCCTGACCAAGCTTGGTCAAGTAGCCGCTGATCGTATCCATGGCTTTGCTGCTCTCTGCCAGACTTTCCTCTGCATCATGGCGTCTGGACTCTGTCTCAGCAATTTTTTCGGTGATCTCCTGAAGCTGAGCAACAAGACGCTCCTTAGCGCCTGATCCGCCCCGCACAAGTCCGGTGAGACGGTCCTCTTCAGAACTGTCTTTTTCGCGGTCAAGCTGCT
>JAAYZH010000193.1 GCA_012514965.1 Clostridiaceae bacterium
ATGGATGGTGTGTTGCTGAAACGTAAGGCGCAAAAACATGTCTATATTGCTCTCAACAAGCCACGCGGGATTGTATCGACTACAGAACCCGCTGAGCGGCAGAGTGTGGTGCGTTACATGAATTACCCTGAACGTATCTACCCGATCGGCCGTTTGGACAAAGACTCCGAAGGCTTGCTCTTGCTGACCAACGACGGTGACATCGTCAACCGACTCCTGCGCGCCCGCTATGGTCACGAGAAAGAATATCTGGTCCGGGTAGACAAGGATATCACCGAGGACTTCGTCGAGGAGATGGAGACGGGTGTAAAGATTCTGGGCCAAATCACGTTGCCCTGCAAAGTGCGCACCATTGATAAACGTCTCTTCCGCATCACGCTGACCCAGGGACTAAACCGGCAGATCCGGCGCATGTGCGAAGCCTTAGGCTACAACGTCGTGCGTCTGGAGCGGATTCGGATCCTGAATATCAGCCTTGGCAACCTGACCCCTGGCAGCTGGCGTTACCTGACCGTCAAAGAAATGAAGCAGCTTGAGGAGCTCCTGCTCAAGAGCGAAGCCCAGGCAAACACGCAAGACGACGTGGCTCAGCCCGTTTGGATCGAGGACGAAGAATGAAATTCGATCCCGCCTGGATACTGTATGAAGATAACCATCTCTTTGTGTTTGCCAAACCTCCGGGCCTCCTGGCGCAGGAAGATCAGAGCGGTGATGACGATGTGCTGACTATCGTCAAAGAATTTATCAAAGAGCGCGATCATAAACCAGGTCAGGTGTTTTTGGGCCTGGTTCACAGGCTTGACCGCAACACCGGCGGCGTCTTCTGCCTGGCCAAAACCTCCAAGGCAGCAGCGCGTTTGTCGGAGCAAATTCGCAACCGAGAGTGGTCCAAAAACTACCTGGCGATCACGTTGGCTGAGACAGACGCTCCTCTGGAAGACGGCAGCTGGCGGGTGTGGGAAGATTATTTGCGTAAAGATGAGGAGTTTAACCGTTCCCGAATCGGTCGGGGCGCCGGTGATGGCAAAGCGGCCCGCCTGCGCCAAAGGGTGCTGGCAGCAGAGCCTATCCAAAATCATAAGTTGAAGTTGCGCGAAGTGGATCTGGAAAGCGGGCGCAGCCATCAGATTCGAGTTCAGTCCAGCAGCCGCGGCGAACCAGTCTTAGGTGACTATAAGTATGCGGCTCCGCCTCTGCCGGGGGTATCCTCCAGCTTTTTGGGTCTCTGGGCCTGGCGACTGGATATCACGCACCCTGTCAAAGGGGAACGCATGCGTTTTTATTCTATGCCGCCCGAGAGCTATCCCTGGTCCTTATTTACGTTTGCTATTCAACAAGCCAGAGCGCAGGCGGAAGCGGAAACGCGTCCCCTGGCCTAGCTTCTTCAGGAAACCCTTGAAGTCCTGTTCATTGTCCTGCTTGATCCGTCGCGCGAAGCTGAAGATCGCGATGAAGCGCAGCAAAGCGCTGATGATGGCGATAAAGTGAAAGGGCAGGAAGCGCTGCCCGCCTATGAAAGCGAGATCAGCTGTCGCCAGAATCGGTCTGAGTTTATCCATAATAACGCCGCCCAGCAGGATGGCAGGAGCGACACCTAGCAAGTTCATAGCGACGCTTTTGGCCGATAGATAGGATGTGCGATCTTCGGCAGGAGCCAGATAAATTCCCATGCTGAACATGGCCAGATCGGTAGCGACGCCCGTGATGCCCCAGAGCAGATTGATAACGCCAATCAGGGCCTCTGTCTGAGGCGTCACCAGGAGCCAGAGCAAGGGTGACAAGGCAGAGATAGATGAAAAGAACAAGAGTGAATTACGATAGCCAAAGCGGTCACTGATCATTCCGGTCTTGCGGACGAAGAGGACAGTAGCGATGCCTGGCAGCAGCGAGACGTAGAGGGTCTGGCGGCTGGTTGGAATCAGGAGCTGTTCCAGCATGAAGACATTGGTAAATGGAGCCATCAAAAAGATTCCAAAGTACCAGAGAATTCCAAAAAACAGGTAGTTGCGATAGTTCTTATTGGCAAACGGCCCAGAGGCTGTTTTTACGCGCTTCCGCGGGTTTTTCCTGGATGCCGCTTCAGCTTCAAGGACTTGAAGTTCTTCATTTTTTATGATGTCAGCCGGCTTGATTTTGGGATCCGTCACAAAAAAGAAATTGATGATATCCAGACAGCCAAAGAGAGCGGCCAAAGAGAAGAGAATCAAGTATTGAGCAGGATGATTCGCCAGAACCGCAAGCAGAACCGTCAGAACTGAGGAATAGACCAGCTGAGCCAGCGTAAAGGAAAGCTGGCGCGTGCTGAAAAAACGGCCGCTGCAGCTGATCGGGCAGGCAGCGCCGGCCCAAAGCGAAAAACAGAGATCACTGATCCACCATACGACAGAAGTCAACGCCTGCAGACCAAGCAAGATAGCGATGAGGGCCACGCGATGACTGTCACGCAAGACAAAGGAAAGAATGCCCAGGACCGCGAAGTTCAGCCTGGCAATTAAGGAGAACGTAATAAAGTACTGCTTGACCCGGGGCTTTTTGCGCAGATGAGCGGCAAAAGGGATCTGCAGAATTACCAGAACATAGGGCAAGGCGGCAAAGATCGCGTACAGCGTGTTATTGACCTTGAGCTCGTTCTTCAGGAAAGCGCTGTAGACAGGCGATGTACCGGGAAAACCGGTGATGACAGCAAAAAACAAACCAATTGTAACCGCGTAGATAAAACGATAAAGATCTTTCTTTGTCTGGCCGGACATAGGCACGCCAAAGGCAAAATTCTCCTCAGAAAAATTGAAGAATTGCGATAGGCGGGCTTTGATTTGACCTCTGGATGTGCGCATGAAACCTCATTCTACTGAATGTCATTGAGACAGGTTGAAAATTCATCTATGCTATAATTTAACATTGATCGGACACAATTCAAGCTTGAACGCTGATTTTCTCTGAAAGGACAAGAGCATGCCCTCATTAATGATAATCGATGGTAATTCAATCATAAATCGCGCCTTTTTTGGCCTTGGCCAGGGAGGAAGACTTACTGCTCCGGACGGGACCCCGACGGGAGCCGTGTATACTTTCCTCAACATGTTCCTGCGCTATTTTAACGAATACCAGCCCACACACATCTGTATTGCCTTTGACCGGCCTGAACCGACTTTTCGCCACAAGCGCTACGAAGACTATAAGGCAACGCGCAAGGGAATGCCTGAAGAATTGGCCGTCCAGATGCCTATTCTGAAGTCCTGCCTGGAAGCACTGCGTATTTACAATGTCGAGAAAGCAGGTTATGAAGCAGATGATATCATCGGAACCTTTGCGGCTCGCTACGGATCCAAGGAGCTGCCGGTCTATATCTTGAGCGGTGATCGAGATGATTTTCAGCTCTTGAACGAGAATGTGACGCAGATTTATCCGCAGAATCGGGGTGAAACGACGGTCTACACACCGGAACTGGTCTTCGAGAAGATGGGTGTGCGTCCGGATCAGGTCGTGATCTCAAAGCTTTGATGGGAGATAGTTCAGATAATATTCCCGGAGTGAAGGGTGTGGGCGAGAAAACCGCGGTTAAACTGCTTCAGGAATTTGACACGCTTGAAAGTGTTCTCGCAAACCTTGAGGAGATGAAAGGATCGGTGGCTGCCAAACTGCGTGATGGCGTAGAGAATGCCAGACTTTCGCGGGAATTAGCTCGCATCGACACAGACGTCCCGCTCGAGGTGGACCTGACAGATCTTGTTCTGCAAGAATGGGATCGCCCTAAGCTTCTGCAGCAATTTCGCAGTCTGGGTTTTCAGACCATGATCAACCGCTTTGGCCTGGATCAAGTTGCGGAGGAAGATGCATCTGAGGCGGATTCAAACGGTGACTGGGAACTCAAACAGATTTCTTTCGAGGAGAGTCTGCCGGAGGGTAAGCTGTCACGTCTGGCTGTAGTGCTGCTCGAAGGTGAGGGAGAAAACAAGCGTCTTCTGCTGGCCGGTATGGCAGAGAAGCCGGAACTTCGACTCTTTCCGGAGGCCGACAGCAAGCAGATCACAGCCTATCTGGCCAAATTGATCGGCCAAAATCACACTTTACTGGCCTACGACTGGAAAATGCTGTTCAAGCAGCTGGATTTTTACCCCGCGGAACAGACCTTTGATATTTCGGTGGCGGCTTACCTGGCCGGTTTTGACAGCGATGCCAAAACATTAGCCGAAGTCTACAGCCAGGTCTTGGGCAGAGCGATGACAGAGGCAAGCGTTCCGAGCGGAAGTCTCGACACTACCCTCATCGAGGCGATTTTGCCTGCCTGCCAAACAGCTCTTGCTCAGCTGGAAGCAGCGCAAGTTTTAGAGGATATCTTGCGTGAACGAAAACTTCTCGATTTAGCCAAGCAAGTGGAATTCCCGCTGATTGCGATTTTGGCCGGGATGGAGAAGCGCGGTGTCAGAGTCGAGGCGGAGATCCTTGCTGAACTGGGGCGCGAGTTTAACATCCAGGCCGCGGAGCTCGAACAAAACATATTTGCTGCCGTCGGTCATAGCTTCAATATCAATTCACCCAAGCAGCTCGGTGTAGTTCTCTTCGAAGAACTGGGGATCAGCAAAGGACGCAAAACCGCGACCGGTGCCTACTCAACCGCTGCCTCCGAGCTGGAGAAACTCGCGCCTTTCTATCCTGTCATCCAGGATGTATTGGCTTATCGCCGCGTGACCAAGCTGGACTCTACCTTTATTCAAGGCTTGACCAAAGAGATCCAGGCTGACGGACGCATTCACACCACGTACCATCAGACGCTGACCGCTACAGGCCGCCTTAGCAGTTCGGACCCGAATCTGCAGAACATTCCCATGCGTGAAGCAGAGGGGCGCCAGATTCGCCGGGCTTTTTTGCCGGCAGAAGGCTATGTCTTCCTCGATGCCGACTATTCGCAAATCGAGCTGCGCCTCCTGGCTGTCTTATCTGGTGACGCTGACTTGCTGGATGCCTTTGCGCGCAATCAAGACATTCATACACGCACAGCTGCCAGTATCTTCGGAATTCCCGAGTCGGAAGTTCGGCCCGAGCAGAGAGCGGCGGCCAAAACCGTCAACTTCAGTATCGTCTATGGCATTTCGGATTTCGGACTGGCCCAAGACCTGCAGATTTCGCGTCAGGAAGCCCATCAGTACATTGAGGGTTACCACAGTCAATACGAGTCCGTTAAGCCCTACATGGAAGGCCTGGTCGATTTTGGCCGCGATCACGGCTATGTGGAGACATACTTTGGCCGTCGCCGCTACATTGCCGAGCTGGAATCGAAGAACGGCAACGTGCGCAAGTTCGGCGAGCGGGCAGCCATGAACGCTCCTGTCCAGGGAACAGCAGCCGACATTATGAAAATCGCGATGATTCGCACCCAGGAGGCTCTCGACGCAGCTGGACTGGATGCCAAAATCCTGCTGCAAGTGCACGATGAACTCTTGCTGGAGGTGCGGAGCGATCAGGCCACGCAAGCTTCGGAAATCCTGCAGCAAGCTATGGAAGGCGCAGCAGATCTGCCTATCCCGCTTGTGGCAGAGGTCAAAGCCGGCAACAACTGGTACGAGTGCAAGTAAGGAGACAGCCAATGTTTGTCTTGGGTATTACGGGTGGAATCGGCTGCGGAAAGACAACTGCCGCCGCGATTCTGGCCGCGCATGGTCTGCCGCTCCTGGATGCGGATGTAATCTCTCACGAAGTCACCGCGCCCGGAGGCGTGGCCATTCCAGAAATCATCGAGCGTTTTGGCCCTGAATACATCAAGGCCGATGGTTCGCTGGACCGAGAAGCTATGGCTCATACCGTGTTTACCGACCGCAAACGCCTGGATCAGCTAAGTTTGATCATCCACCGTCACGTTATGGCCGAAATCACACGCAAGCGTCTCCTCTTGCAGAAGCAGAAGGCGAAAGCCGTGGTCCTGGATGTGCCTGTTCCGGTGCGGGAGGGCTTCTTGGACAGTTGCGACCAGATCTGGGTTATCTGGGCGGATCTTGAGCTGCGGCTTGGGCGGCTCCAAGCGCGGGGGCTCAGCAGAGAAGAAGCTTTGCGCCGCATGCAGATCCAAATGACAGAGGACGAATACCGGGCGCTAGGAACCGAGTTTATCCTCAACAACGGAAGTGTTGCCGAGCTGGAAACACAGCTTGATGCCCTGCTTAACCGTGAACTTCTGGGGCGCGGAATTCCGGTGCAGACTGGCCTGGTTTATGCCAATGAAGTAAGCGCAGACTCAGATTGACGGGCTGTATTAGGTGATTTTGCCTGGGGGTCTCGTGTCATAATTATGATAACGGCAAATAGTAACGATGGATACTGGGTTTCAGAGTTTCTACAGGAAAATAAAATTATTAAGATGGAGGATTTTTATGTTAGATGCTCATGATTTAATAGCAGAC
>JAAYZH010000023.1 GCA_012514965.1 Clostridiaceae bacterium
CTGACCACAGTTGCGGCTGATCCACGGTGAAGCGCACGAGTTCATCGGTTTTTTTGCCGCCTTCTGCTTTGGCCAAAGTCTCCCCTTGCGGGTTCAGGAGGCTGACCGTCCAAGCATCCGGCACTTGCGACCATTTCGCAGCCAGTTGGATTTCTGCCGACTCGAAATTCTCGTTCAGTTGGAATTCCACCCGGAAGCTTTGCACATGCTGAGAGGCACGCTCCAAAAGGTATACATCGCGGAAAATACCGCTCATACGCAGCTTGTCCTGGTCTTCCAGATAAGTGCCATCACAGTATTTCAACACGACGACAGCCAGCTGATTGTCGCCGGCCTTAAGCTTACCGCTGACATCGAATCCGGATGTAGCATGCGAAACCTGCGAGTAGCCCAGGAATTCGCCGTTGAGCCAGACATAGTAACAGGAATCCACCCCGTCGAACCAGAGCTCATAGGCTTTGTCCACAGCGTCGGGCTGAACCGTAAAGGTTCTGCGGTAGACGGCGGTCTCGTTGAGCGCGGGCGGATAAGGTGGATCCAGCGGAATGGCATAGCGGACGTTCGTGTATTGATGTTTGCCATGGCCTTGGATTTGCCAGGGTGAAGGAACCGTGATTCTGCCGAAGCTCTTTGGCGTCTCGGCACCGGTCACCCACGCCTCTTCTACATCTTCCGGACATTCCAGCAGGCGGAAGTCCCACTCACCATTCAAGCTCTTGTAAAGAGCCGAAGACTCGGGGCGCGTTGCCGCCAAGGCTACTTGCAGGTCTTTGGCCGGCCAAGGCACGAAATAGTTACGTTGCGCAGTTGTGCCCACATGAAGCACACCGGGGTCCCGATGATATGACAATTCGAACATTGTTGCTGTCTCTCCTTTATCTTGTACTTAGCCTTTGACCGCTCCGCCCAACATACCAGAGATAAACTGTTTCTGGAAAATCAGGAAGAAAATCAAAACAGGCAGTATCGAAATCGAAGCGCCCAAGAGGATTGAGCCATAGTTGACTACTTGTCCGGGTGCGACCATCATGGCAAGGATCAGCGGTAAGGGGGAAGATTCCCTGTCCTTCAAGATAATCAAGGGCCAAAGATAATTACCCCACTGGTTTACAAAGGTGACAATTCCCAGCGATGCCAGAGCGGGTCTCATCGTCGGCATGACGAGTTGAAGGAACGTACGGAATTCTCCGGCGCCATCAATGCGCCCGGCTTCCAGGATCTCATCCGGATAGGTTTCCAGATTTTGCTTCATCAGAAAAACACCGAACATCGCTGCGCCGGTCGGCAAGATAACTGCCCAGCGCGAGCCGGCCAGACCCATATTGCCCATCTGAATAAAGAGCGGAACCTGCGTAACCTGGAACGGAATAAACATTGTCATCAGACAGATAAAAAACAAGAGATTCTTGCCCTTGAAATTGAATTTGCCGAAGGCATAACCCGCCATGGAGTCGATCGCCAGGACGATTACGGTCGTCATGAGCGAAATGAAGATACTGTTCCCCAGGTTGCGCCAGATATTGGAAAAGCCCATCAGGCCTTTATAGTTTTCGAAGATATTGCTTCCCGGGATAAAAGCCATATCAATCTTAAATACTTCCGTGTTGGTGTGGGTGGTTCCAATGAAGGTCCAGACAAAGGGGAACACGGAAATAATGGCAATCGCTGCAAGAACGATGTAAGGAATAATCGGTGCGTTGTTCTTTTTAATTCCTGGCATAATTCTCACTCCTCCTTTTGAAGTCTAAACTGCAATCCAGTCACAACTGCTATCATGATCGCCAAAACATAGGCTCCGGCAGAGGCCAGACCAAAGTTAAACTGCGTAAAGCCAATCTGATAGAGATACGACACGATTGTTTCGGTTGCGCCGGCAGGGCCGCCTCGCGTCAAGAGGTTTGGCTCGGTGAAGAGCTGCAACACGCCGTTAATTGAGAAAATAACTGAGAATAGAATGACCGGCTTTGCCCCTGGCAGTGTGATATGGATAAACTGCTTAACGCGGTTACATCCATCAATCGAAGCTGCCTCATAGAGGTCATTGCCGATATTCTGCAAACCAGCAAGAATTATAATTGCGTTATAACCGGTCCAACGCCACGTTACAGCCATGATAATCAAGGCAGTTGCGGGTATTGCTTCGTTGAACCATTGGACATTAATTCGGAGCAAAGAATTGATAAAACCTTCTCTCTGGTTGAACAGGAGGCCAAATACCAGCGCATAACTGACCGTATCAATCAAGACTGGCATGAAGATAAACATGCGCCAAAGGCCACGCAACTTCACTCGAATATCATTCATAAAGGTTGCCAAAACAACCGCCATAAAGGTCTGAATCGGCACCTGGATCAACAAGATTCGGATGGTATTGAGAATGGCCTTGTGAAAAGCCTGGTCCTGGATCAGGAACTTATAATTGCTGAGGCCAAAAAAAGTGAATTCACCCGCGCGAAAGCGCATAAAGCTAATTACGATCGAATAGATAATCGGGTATAGCATAAAGAGTCCAAGCATTCCCAGAAAGGGTAACAAGAACATGTAGGGTGTAACCGGGTTTCGCAACGTACGACCCTTTCGGCCGGGTCTAACGCGCTGCAGCCGCGCCGTATTGTTTTCCATAAAATCCTCCCACGTCGTCCTATCTTTAGAAAAAGTTCGCCGCAAACATGTTGCGGCGCACACAATTCCAGTTTCTGATTTGAACGATAAGCTGTCTTACCCGTTCAACTGATCAATCTGCGCCTGGGCGATATCCGAGTACTTTTGCAAGGTCTCAGCAATGTCCGCTCCGCCCATGATCTCGGCACCGGCCAACTCCATCTGTGCAGAGATGGTCGTGAAATTCGTTCCGAAATTCATAACAGGAGAATCGGCGTGTTTCGCGAATTCTTCCGCGTAAGATTGCTCGCCGAAGTACGGCTCAACAGCTTTATACGCAGCGCTCTTATAGCTCGGCGCATAGGATGTAAAGAGACCGTATTCGAGGTTGATGTCGTTGCCAGCATCCGTCATCAACGCAAACTTCAAGAAGTCCTTCGCCAATTCAGGATTCTTCGTAGTCTTCGAAACGGCCAGGATGGAGCCGCCTATGGAAGCGTTTTCGCCAAGTCCCTTGAAGCCCGGCAATCCAGTGATGCGCCATTTGCCTGCCGATTCGGCGATACTGTTCTTCATCGTGCCGACGTACCATACTGCATATGGCAAACTGACCAGTTCGTCTGCCGCTGCTGCTTTAATGCGGTCATTCCAGACGTCAGGAAGGTCCAGTACAACGCCTTCTTCTCTTGCTTTAAGCAAAGTTTCAAAAGCTTCGACCATTTCCGGAGTGTTTAAGTTCACTTTGCCTTCAGCGTCGATAAGCTGACCGTTCTGCTGCTGCAGATACAGATAAATTTCGTCGGGCATCTGGGAAAAACTCAAAGGATAACCAAAAACATATTTTCCGGTCTTTTCTTTAATCGTTTTGCCCATCTCGATGTAGTCGTCCCAGGTTTTGATATCTTCGAC
>JAAYZH010000194.1 GCA_012514965.1 Clostridiaceae bacterium
ACGCGCAGATCCTGTACCGTTTTGCCAGGCAAGTTCACAGAGATCTGGACCATCGCGGCATCAGCCCAGGGATTGCTGCCGTCTTTGGCATCCCTTGCAGCCGGATTACTCTTCACGTTCAATTCTAAGGCAAGTGTACCGTTGGCACCGGACAGTGCAGCCGCCTCTGTCGGAATGCCATCCAGCGTGTATGTCAGCGCAAAAATCCATGGCAGTTCTGCGTCAGCCAAATGCCCTTGATAGTAGAAGGGAGCTTCCCCGGTACTTATACTGACCGTGCCTTCGCCATGGCTGAGCGAACCATTGAGTGAGAGCGGATGTACCTCCGCATAAGCACCGTAGTCATAGATCGTTTCCCCTGGTTGGCTCGGGAAACGGTTGACCACGAAAACATCCATAACGCCGCCATGTCCGTCGAGTTTGGCATAGACCACTTCGCTCTTGCCGTCTGTCAGGTAGCTGGCGGACACTTCTGCTTCTTCTGCCAGGGGTAATGCCCTGGTTGATTGTAAGGTTAGGCTTAGCGCGACGAAGGTGGCCAAAGTCGAGAGCAATGCGACTTTTAATGCTTTATTTACGATTATCTTCACGAATCTTTTCATACTTCTCCTCCATTATGCGAATCCACTTGGGCCTCGCTTTCTCGATTCACTGCGTCATGGTCGGTGATTTCCGGCTGATCTGCCGGGAGCATCTGTAATTGTAACGTGGTCCTAGGCAAAACCCTGTCAAGTGTGTAGAGCAGGCAGGGCAGCAAGAAGATTACCATGAGGAAAGAAAGAATAGCCCCGCGTCCGAGTACCTGGCCAAGTTCGCTGACAATGGCCAAAGTTGATGTCTTTTGCAACGCAAAACCTGCAACGGACAAGATCATGACAGGCGGCAAGAGCGAAGGGATGGCCTGCCTGCTGCTATCGATTACAGCCTTTCGCTTGTGCGAGACTTTTCGGTTATCCAGGTACTGCTCGGTATAGAGAATCGCGTAGTCTACCGTTGCGCCCAACTGTACTGTACTGATGATCAGGTAGCCGATGTAACTGAGTGAACCACCCATGAAGTAGGGTATCGAGAGATTGATCCAGATGGCAAGTTCTATGGTCAGGACCAGGATCAGCGGAATGGAAACAGAACGGAAAGCCAGCAGGATGACGAGTGCAACCGCGAGGATAGCCAGACCATTGACAACGATTTCGTCCGCTTGTATGGTATTTTTCATGTCCAGCATGATCACATTTTCACCGGTTAGGTAATAATTGTCGTTATACTGCGCCGCTGCTGCGGCTCTGACCCGTTCGGCCAAAGCAAAAGCCTTGTCTCCTTCCGACGCGATCTCTGCAGTTATGATGAAGTGGCTGTAGTTTTCGGAAATCAACATCGAGAGCTCTTGCTGATCCAGGACTGCCGAAGGGATGGCAGGATCAACCGTCTCAACATAAGAAATCACCGAGACTACAGCCGGATCTGCGGACAAACTTTCTTGTAAGGCGAGTTCCCTGCGGATATCACCGCGAGGAACCAGCAAAGATAACTGTTTGAGTTCGCCAAACTCATCGCGGATCTCATTGCGATCATGGTAGATACGTGATTGCGGCGGGTAGCCGCCCATTCCATAAATAAAACTATTTTTGCGACTGCCAAGAAAACTCGGCAGCAGCACCACCAGGACCAAAATCAGGATAGGCCAGCGGACTTTCAACACAAAGCGTCCCAGGAAACTGAAGTTTGGCATAAAGGAACGGTGCGTAGTTTTGTCGATCAAAGGATAGAAAATCAGTAAAAAGGCCGGCATAAAAATCATGACGGACAAGAAGCTGAAAACGATGCCTTTGGCCATTACGATACCCAGATCAGCGCCGATACGGAAACGCATGAAGAGCAGGGCCAGGAAGCCGAGCAGCGTCGTCGAAGCTGAGGAAGCTACTGCTGTCAGGGATTTACGCATGGCTTTGGCCATCGCCTTCTGAGGAGTCAGACCGGCTTTGCGGTTCTCGTTAAAGCGATTGAGGAGAAAAATTCCATAGTCCATAGAGACAGCCATTTGCAGGAGAGCCGCTACGGCCTGGGTGATAAAGGACACCTCTCCCAGGAAGATATTCGTGCCCAGGTTCAAGACGATTCCGATACCAATGGCAAGCAGAAAAGGAACCGGCTCGAGCCAGGCATGGGTGCCGAATACAAGAATCAGCAATACCAACGGCACAACCACAGCCAGGAGCTGGGCAATCTCTGACGTAACAGCATTCTGCGCGTTGGCTTGATCGACAAGCTGCCCTTCTACCATGACACCGGGATCTACGGCATAGAGTAAATCGAGCATTACCGCAGCATTGGTGCTGTCGCAGGTCGTTTGAAAGAGCGCGTTCCCGTCCTTATAGAACGCTTGCACGGTCTCTGGGTCGGCCATCTCAAGCGGGATCGCCACATCCAGTGTGTCGTCGAGCCAGAGCACTTGCTCGACTCCGGGTACTTGCTCCAGTCTGGCCTTCACGGCCAGCCCATCCTGCAGACTCTGTATCGGAACCACAACACGTGCGTTAGGGATACTCATGTCGAATTCAGCTTGCAGCACTTCGATCGCAGTGGCAGAAGGGACATTATCCGGCAGATAATCCTGAAGGTTGTAATTGATCTTCACCAGCGTCATCAGAATGGCACTGACTGCGGCCAAAACCAGGAAGACAAGCATAACCGTCTTCCTGAATTTGACGATTCGATTGATAATGGCTTGCATGTGGCACCTCTTCCCTAAACATATATACATGTACTCTTATTATCAATAATTAGTCGATAAAGCTGAACCACAACTTATCAGCAAGCTGTCGATTAGATCTCGCTTTCACCCTGTTAATCTTGTAAACTTATTATGAACTGGACCTAAATCTAGTCTTTGATCTGACAATACGGGAGATGTGACAACCATGGATAGACAAGAAGATCTGACGCATATTGCGGATACGAGCATCGACCCGCGTACGAAACGCACCAAGGCATCTTTGCGCGAAGCTTTGGGGACACTCCTCCTCGAGAAATCGCTTGAGCAGATCAGCATTAGTGAACTGTGTAAGGTTGCAGGCTTAAACCGCTCCACTTTTTATCTGCACTACAGCAACGTTGCCGAGTTATTTGGCCAAATCGAGGATGATTTGCTGGCTGACTTTCGCAGCACGCTTCTGCGTTACGAGCGGCAGGTCTCTCCCCGCCCTTATCGCCGGGAACAGCCAAACTACACCGCCAGTAAGGGCTTACTGCAGGAAACATACACTTTTATGCTGCGTTACAGAGCTTTCGCACCGATTATTTTGGCTGATCGGTCCGGAAGCCGCCTCCTGACAATTCTGTTCAATTTAGGCGAAGAAGCATTTTTGGCCGAATGGAGAAGCTTAGAAACTGAGCCCTTTCAGCATGAAGGCTATTATTTCTATAATTACATCGCCAGTGGAATTATTGGCTTGCTCAAAGCCTGGCACAGCGGCGGAATGAATGAGAGCCCGGCAGAAATGGCCGAGCTTACAGTAAAATTCATGTATTGC
>JAAYZH010000195.1 GCA_012514965.1 Clostridiaceae bacterium
CCGGGTAAGAACCCCTTGATGTGATATAATTAAGTGATTGACTTCCAGGAGGAAATACATGGCAGATCCAGACAAGCCTAAAGCTACTCAAGCGGACGCTTCACAGGATGCGGATGCGCTTTTCAGAGATAATATCAATAATGTCATTCCTGTAGTACTAGAAGAAGAGATGCGAAAGTCGTTCATCGATTATGCGATGAGCGTTATTACCGACCGCGCTTTACCCGATGCTCGTGATGGATTGAAGCCAGTCCATCGCCGCATCCTTTATTCCATGCAGACCCAGAGTCTCACGCCCGACAAGCCTTTCCGTAAATCCGCGACTGTGGTCGGTGAAGTGCTTGGTCACTATCATCCTCACGGAGATGCTTCGGTCTACGATGCCATGGTTCGCCTGGCACAGGACTTTTCGATGCGCCATCCTCTGGTTGACGGACACGGCAACTTCGGTTCCCGCGACGGCGATCCGCCTGCCGCTTATCGTTACACAGAAGCAAGGCTTACACGTCTGGCTGTCGAGATGATGTCGGATATCAACAAGAACACAGTTGACTTCAAACCGAACTTCGACGAGCACGATATGGAACCTGTGGTACTGCCGACTCATTTCCCCAATCTTCTGGTCAACGGATCGATGGGAATCGCAGTCGGAATGGCGACCAGCATTCCCGCGCATAACCTCCGCGAGACCATTGACGGCACTATACACCTGATGCGTCACCCGGAAGCTTCCGTGAGTGACCTTATGGAGTTCATCAAGGGGCCGGACTTCCCGACCGGTGGTACGATACTCGGAACCTCCGGTATTCGTGAAGCCTATGAAACAGGCCGCGGCAAGATCGTGGTCCGGGCAGAAGCTGAGATCGAGGATTTTGGCCACAATCGCCAGCGTATCGTCATCAGGGATCTGCCCTTTGCGGTCAACAAGGCCCGTCTGATCGAGCGAATCGCTGATCTGGTCAAAGATAAACGCGTTGAAGGTATCTCCAATCTTCGAGATGAATCTGCTCGTGATGAGGCCGTGCGCATCGTTATTGAACTTCGCAAAGACGCGAACGCAAATCTTGTTCTAAACCAGCTGTATAAGAATTCACAGCTCCAGGATAACTTCAATGCAAACATGCTGGCTCTGGTCCCGGCAGAAAACGGCGGTTTTAAGCCGGAAACACTGACCCTTAAGTCAGCTCTGCAATATTTCATCGCTCACGAGAAGGATGTTAGGACCCGTCGCGTCCGCTTCGATCTGGAGAAGGCTGAAGCCCGCCGTCATATCGTAGAAGGCCTGCGTATCGCGATCGATAACATCGATGAAGTCATTCGCATTATTCGTTCTTCTGCTACTGAAGATATTGCCAAGCAAAGCCTCAGTGGCCGCTTTGGTTTTTCGGACCGCCAAGCCCAGCACATCGTGGACATGCGTCTCGGACGTTTGACCGGACTCGAACGCGACCGACTTGAAGCCGAATACAAGGATTTGACAGAGAAAATCAATTACTTCCTCAGTGTTCTGGCTGACGAATCACTCTTGCTGGACGTAATAGAAGAGCAGCTCAACAACATCAAGCAGCGCTATGGTGACGACCGCAGGACGAAGATTGATATTTACAGCGAAGAAGGTATTGCCGATGAGTCACTAATCAAGGAAGAACATGTTGTTATTACCTTGACACGTTTCGGTTATATCAAGCGCACGCCAATCAGCGCTTACACACAGCAGCATCGCGGCGGGCGCGGAGTGACCGGCCTGCAGACCCGCGAAGAAGACTATGTCGTGAATCTGTTTACGAACTCCACGCACGACTTCATGCTCTTCTTTACGAGCCGCGGCAAGGTCTTCAAGCTCAAGGGGTATGAGATTCCCGAAGCAGGGCGCAATGCGCGCGGTACCGCGATTGTCAACTTGCTTCAGCTGGACGCAGGAGAAACGATCGAAACCGTCATCAATATTCCGGGTGATGTTGAAATGGAGGGTGCTTTGTTCTTTGCGACGCGCCGCGGCAACGTCAAACTGACGGAGCTAAGCGAATTTGCGAACATCAACAAGCGAGGGATCATCGCGATTCGACTCCTGGAGAATGACAACCTGGTTTCGGTTCATTATCTGCTTGATCCATGCGACATGATGCTCGCGACGGCCAAAGGCCTGGCGATTCGTTTTGCCCCCAAGGACATTCGACCGATGGGACGCAGCACGCAAGGTGTGCGCGGCATTCGTCTCGCGAAAGACGATGACCTGATCGGCGCGATACCGGTCACGGGTGAAGAAGAGAAGGTCCTGATGATCACCGAGGGTGGCTACGGCAAGTGTACCCTTACAGGCGAGTACAGGCCGCAGACACGCGGCGGAAAGGGTCTTATCACTTATAAGGTTTCCGAGAAGACCGGCAAGCTGGTAGGGGCTTCCTGTTTAGCCGGCGGTCAGGAAATTATGATTGTGAATGACGCAGGCTTGATCATCCGAATTTCCGGCGATGAGATTCCGTTGCTTGGCCGCAGCACCCAGGGTGTACGTATCATGAGAACCCAGGACGGCCATGTGAGAGACTTTTCCGTGATCTGCGAAGAGACCGAGATCACAGAATTAGCGGAAGCAGTCGTGCAACAGAACTTGTCTGTGCCAGATGAGGTCGATGAAGTCGATGTCAGTCTGGATGAAGAAGACGAGATTAGCTCGAGTGACAGGGGCGATGAGCTCTAGGCCAAAGCCGGGCCACCACAACATATAGTATAAGAGGGACGAGCTGCGCATGTAGCTGGTCCCTCTGCTTATAGGCCTGTGTTAGGAGCCTCTCGAGACGCCCGGGTGCGTAGCGGAAAGGGCGAAATTCTTTAGAAAAAGCGGTTGACATAAAAATAGGGCTCTGCTAATATAGTCAAGCGCTCGCGAGAGAGCGGCGCACGGACCTTGAAAATTGAACAGTGAA
>JAAYZH010000196.1 GCA_012514965.1 Clostridiaceae bacterium
GGATCTGGACAAAAATGACGTTTGTCTGGCTTGGGTGCTCCGATAAACATCAAATTTGTCCCCAGAAGCCCGAATCGTGGCAAAATCCCGAGTTGTGTGTGCCTTCCGCTTGGATAACTCGGATATTTGTCCCCAGAACCTCGAATCGTGTCAAAAAACCGAGTTGTGTGTGCCTTCCGCTTGGATAACTCGGATATTTGTCCCCAGAACCCCAAATCGTGGCAAAAACCCGAGTTGTGTGTGCCCTCCGCTTGGATAAATCGGTTATTTGTCCCCAGAAGCCCGAATCGTGGCAAAAAAGCGAGTTGTGCGGCCACTCCGCTTGGATAACTCCGATATTTGCCCCCAGAAGCCCGAATCGTGGCAAAAAAGCGAGTTGTGCGGTCACTCCGCTTGGATAACTCGGATATTTGCCACGGCCCCCTCCCGAACTGGGCAAACTTCCTTTAGATCAGCTAACACTTTCCATATCGAAAGCAGAATGCAGCAGCAGCTGTCTCCTCCGAGACCACCCAATGCAAAAGGGCTGCCTCCATATGGGGCAGCTCCTTTTGGTGCGCATGCGGTGTGAGCGTCCACTCGATGTTGAAAGAGCCGTGAGCGTCCACTCGATGTTGAACGAGCTGTGAGCGTTCACTCGACGATCAATGAGAAGTGAGCGCCCACTCAACGATGGATGAACGAGCCGTGAGCGTCCACTCGATGATCATCGAGCTGTGTGCGTTTACTCGACGATCAGGAGGCGATGATATTTCTTTTTCCCGCGGCGCAGGATGATCTCGCCGTTGGGGGCGTCTTTGGCATCGAGTGTGTAGTAAACATCACTGATTGAAGTATCATTCACGGTGACGCCGCCTTGCTGGACCATGCGGCGGCCTTCGCTTTTGGAAGGGACCAGGCCGGTTTCGAGCAAAATATCAAGAAGAGACAAGCCGGCGGCCAGGGCCTCGGCAGTAACCTCTGTGGTTACCATGTCATCGGAGCGGCCGCCTTGCTCGAAAATCTCGATGGCTTGACGTTCGGCGGCTTTGGCCTTGGCTTCGCCGTGCACAATCGTCGTAATTTCCAGAGCCAGACGCTTCTTGGCCTCGTTGATGGCCTGGTCTTCAAGGGCAGCATAGGCTTCGATCTCGTCTAGGGGTACGAAGGTTAGGAGCTTGAGGCAATTGATGACGTCGGCATCGGCAACGTTGCGCCAGTACTGGTAGAAGTCGTAGACGGAGAATTTCTCTTCGTCCAGCCAGACAGCGCCGCGGGCGGTTTTGCCCATCTTGTTGCCTTCGCTGTTCAGGAGAAGGTTCGTGGTCAAGCCCTGCGCGTCGTTTTTACCGGTCTTACGGCGGATGAGTTCAACTCCGGCAATGATGTTCGACCATTGATCGTTGCCGCCGAGCTGGAGCTTGCAGTCGTAATCGAGGTAGAGTCTGTAGAAGTCGTAGGCTTGCATAATCATGTAGTTGAATTCGAGGAAGGTCAGGCCGCTTTCCATGCGAATCTTGTACGCTTCTGCGGTGAGCATGCGGTTCACGGAGAAGTGTGCCCCGACGTCGCGGAGAAAATCGACATAATTCAGGTTGAGCAGCCAGTCGGCGTTGTCGACAATAAAGGCTTTGCCCGGAGAAAAGTCGACCAGGATACTCATCTGCTTGCGGAAACGGTTGACATTGTTCTGTACGGTCTCGCGCGTCATGACAGTGCGCAGGTCTGAGCGGCCGGATGGATCACCGATCATGCCGGTGCCTCCGCCCAAGAGCGCGATCGGGACGTGACCTGCCCTCTGCAGGTGAGCGAGGATCATCATCTGGATAAAGTGACCGACGTGCAGGCTGTCTGCCGTGGGGTCAAAACCGATGTAGAATCGCACGCCGGGCTTACTGAGCATTTCTCTGACCGCTTCGAGGTCGGTGCTCTGCGCAAGATAGCCTCTGGCAGCCAGGGTATCTACAACATTCGGCTGCTGTGCTTCATTAGTCATATGGAATCCTCCTCTAAAGGTTGTACTGCTAATATTCTGGTGATTTTAGCGAATCTCTGCATAGGTGTCAAAGACCGGGGCGGAATGTTCCTCCTGAAGCAGGTGATACAAGCGTTCA
>JAAYZH010000197.1 GCA_012514965.1 Clostridiaceae bacterium
AACGAGCAGGGCCTTACTGTGACCTTGCTGCGCGCCATTACGCCACATGCCGGCGATAAGCCTTCGGCTTTTCTGCTGGCCGCAAAGAAGCAGCCCGGCGCGGGTTTTCTCTGGCAGCGGGACTTGATCGTGCGCCGCGAGGATGGCACCTACACGGATGAGCTGCGGGCCTACTATCAGGAGACAGAATCCTATGACTAGAACAGATGAAGCAGATTGGACAGAGCGGGAAGAGCAGAACGAGTTAGAAACAGACTCGCGTCTGGCTTCTGCCGCCGCCCGTCTGGAAGAGCTTCTGCGTCGCGAAGCGCCGCTGGCGGGGCACTTGTACATCGTCGGTACCCCCCTCGGCAATTTGGGCGACATGACCCCGCGAGCGCTGGGGATTCTGGCCGGCGTTGACTGGATCGCGGCTGAAGACACTCGTCACAGCGCTGATCTGCTGCGCTATTTTGGCCTGCGCGGCCGCTTGCTCAGCTATCACGAGCACAACTGGCAAGAACGCGGTCCCGAACTACTCGATGCGCTCAAGGCTGGCAAATCCGTAGCTCTGGTCAGCGATGCGGGCATGCCGGCAATTTCCGATCCGGGTCAGCAGCTTTGCGATCTCTGCCTGCTGCATGCTATCCCGGTCCGGGTTGTCCCCGGCCCGGCCGCCGCGACCTCGGCCCTGGCCTTGAGCGGCCTGGACAGCCGCGACTTCCGCTTTATTGGCTTCCTGCCAGTGAAAGGCAGGGGACGTCTGCTCGCATTGGATTCGCTGAGGCATTATGAAGGCACTACAATTCTCTACGAGGCGCCGCATCGTGTCTTGCGCACACTCGAGGACCTTGCCCAGGCGGGTTTTGGTGAAAGGACCATGAGTGTCTGCCGGGAACTCACGAAACAGTATGAAGAAGTCAGGCGGGCCACAGTTGCCGAACACCTGCTCTACTTTGCGGATACCGTTCCCCGGGGCGAGTTTGTCCTGATCCTTGCGGGCCCCACGGCCGCCGAGCGGCAGGCAGCCGCCGACGAACAGCAGCAGGATCTCGAAACAAGTTTGCTCAAGGCTCTGGAGCAGGGCCTCAGCGACAAAGATATTCTGGAACGCTTCGGAGAGGCTTCGGGACTCTCACGCAATCGACTCAAACGCCGTATCCGGGATCTTCGCGACGGGCTTGCCAAAGCTTAAATAACTGTTAAGTCAGGCCTCTTTCACTTGGAAATCAGCCACCTGGGGGGTAGAGCCGTTTGACGGAATTCACCTTTTTTCTTACTATCATACTGTTATGCGAAAATCTCGCGACGAAGGAGTCCTTATGCAATTGATGAAGAAGTCAAGGCCCAGGCGCCGTGTGCTCTTTTTATCCTTTCTGCTGCCATTCAGCATTCTCCTCCTGTCTTATTTTGTTGTGCAGTTTTGGCCGGTGGGCGACAGGTCCCCGCTGACCATAGACCTCTATCACCAGTACGCCTCGTTTATCAGTGAGTTGCGCCGCAAGATCATGGATGGCGAGAGTCTTTTCTACAGCTGGTCGGTGGGCTTGGGCACGAATTATTATGCTCTGCTAGCCTACTACGCAGCCTCTCCGCTGAACCTCTTCCTGGTCTTTTTCCCGCCTGAACACATTACGGAGGCCGTAACCTTCCTGATTGTGACGAAGATCGGCCTGAGCGGCATGACCTTCGCGGCTCTCTTGAGCTATGGAATGGCCTACGACGGCCTCTTCACGGTCCGCGCGAAGGAGAAGAAGGCCGACTGTACCAGCGAAGATATTGGCACAGATGCCGCAATCGTCGCCGTTTCGACCGCTTTCGCCCTCAATGCCTTCAATTTAGCTTTTTCCTGGGACATTATGTGGCTGGATGTCATCGTCCTACTCCCACTGGTCATCCTCGGTCTTCACCAGCTGATCCGCAGGCAGAAATTCGCCCTCTACACGATCAGCCTTGCGCTTACCTTGTTCGTGAACTATTACATAGCTTTTTTCGTCTGTCTCTTCACGGCGCTCTACTTCTTTGTCAGTTTTGCCACGGCCAAATCCGAGCAAGCCGAGCGACGTCTGACCAGCAGCAGTACAGATGAAGTGCAATCCGCCGAGCCTCAGATCCATTTTGGGCCGACTGTATTACGCTTCGCCTTTTTCACGCTCCTGGCGGTAGCCATCAGCGCTATCCTGCTTTTGCCCACCGGCTTGTCTTTGGCCGATACTTCCGCGGCCGGCGACAAGTTCCCGACCACACCCAGCTTCCGTTTCAGCCTCTTCGACTTCATGACGCAGCAGCTCATGAATATTCCGCCCAGTATCCGCGACGGCCTGCCAAATGTGTACAACGGTATCCTGGTGTTTGTATTCCTGCCCCTCTACATGCTCTCCAAGAGAATTGCGATCGAGGAGAAGCTGCCTCACCTGACCCTGCTGGCCTTCCTCTTCATCAGCTTTAATTTCAACTTCCTCGACTTTATCTGGCACGGTTTTCACTACCCGAATCAGCTGCCTTATCGCTACTCCTTCCTGTTCAGCTTCCTGATTCTCTTGATGGTCTTCAGGACGCTGACCGTGATTCGCGAATTCTCGAGCCGGGTTTTGGCCGGAGCCTGCGGATTCGGGATCCTCTTCGTCGTTCTCGCCGAGGAGCTGAACAACAGCCTTCTTCAGCGCGGACATGCCTATCTCAACCTGCTCTTCTTCACAATTTACCTGCTCCTGCTCCTCTCGATTTGGAAACCTAACTACTTCCGCACTGCCACTCTCTTGCTTGCTGTCGTGATGGTAGGCGAGATCACGATTAACACCATCATTACGGTGGCAAAAATTGCGGAGAAAGAGGTCTACACATCCAGAAGCGACTTTGTCGGAGATTTCGACGATGTTCGCCAATTCACGGACATGGTCGAGGACCTCGAAGGCGGTGACTTCTACCGTATGGAGATACTGCCGGCGAAAACGACTAACGACGGAGCCCTCTACGGCTACCCGGGCTTCACGCTGTTTTCGTCCACCAGCCGCGAAGACACAGCCCGTCTCTTCCGTCGCCTGGCCTACCATGGCAACAACATCAACAGCTATAAGTACGTAGCCTCGACCGCGGTAGGCAATTCCCTCTTCGGCATCAAGTACCTGCTGCTCAAGAATGGCGCTACCCGTGACACCGAATTACGAACGGTTGCGCAGCAAGAGGGGATGACGCTCCTGGAGAATCCCCACGCGATCGAGCTCGGCCTGGCTGCCGACAGCAGTTTCTTCGGCTGGACCCCCAGCTACAGCTCACCTTTCCTGGTATGGAACGATATGCTGAAAGACATGGCAAACCTGCCTCCGGTCTTTGTACCCATCAAGCCTGAGGTCGTAAGCGGCGGCAATTTCCAGCCTTCCACCGGTGACGCGAACAGTGGTCTGCGCTTTGCGCCTGAGAATCGCTCGGCTTCTACTCTGATGAATTTGGAAGTCTACGTCGAGAAGGACCAGTACGTCTATTTCGCAGTCGACGCCAGCCAGACCACGTCGGTCAAAGTCAAGGTCAATCGCATGGGCGGCTACAACAGCGTCGACAGCGACCCCTTCGTCGATCCGGATGTGGCAGACCCCGCTTCAACAAGTTCTGATCTGACGCTCGGTACAGAGACTGTCAAGCTTGACGAGCAGCGTTCCATCCACTGGATTGAGACCTTCGATGCCGGCTATTGCCGGGCCGGTGATGTCGTCGAGCTGATCTTTGAACAGGAGAAGGACAAGTCCAGTGACGTAACGGTCTATGCCGCTACGATGGACAAGGCCGATTACGAGTCCGCTATGGCAGCTCTCAAGACACGCGAGCTGGATGTCACTTCCTGGGAGGCCGATCGGATTACCGCCTCCTACACTGCGCCGGAAGCTGGCCTGCTCTACCTCACGATTCCCTATGATGAGTCCTGGAGTGCCGAAATCGACGGAGTCAAGGTCGAGACGGAGTCGATTGCGAACAAGGCTCTCCTGGCCGTGCCGACAGAAGCAGGCGAACACAGCATCGAGCTGGTTTTCCGCCCCAAGGGCTTTACCATCGGACTTAGCCTCACTGTAGGCGGTATCTTGCTCCTGGCCTTGCTCGTCTGGGATGAACGTAAGTGGAAGACTTCCCGTCTAGCCCGCCGCGCCCAGGCTCGTACCGCAAGAATGGAGCGCCGCGAAGCACTTCGTCAGGCCAAAATCTCTGTGGGAGCCGACGCAGATGTCACTGGCAAAACTGCCGGATCTTCCGCTGCTGCTCCTGCCGGAGCCCCGAAAGTCCGCCCCGCCAAGCTGCCGCTTGCAGCGCCCGCAGCGGAAGCTGTGGCAACGACGACAGCTGATGCTGCAGTCCAAAATGCGGATAAAAATTCGGAAAACGCAGATAAAGCGAGCAAAAACGAGAAAAGTGATGAATCTCTTTGATATTTCAAAATGACGCTTGACAAGCCGGGCGCACATGCTACAATGTACAAGCATTTGCGCCCTTTTGATTATTTATGCGTAGTCGGAACCGGGCGAGCGGAACTGTTTAATGATATTTGGAGGAACTTACAAGATGAGCACATATGTGGCAAAGGCCTCTGAGATCGAACGCAAGTGGTTCGTTGTCGACGCCGAGGGCAAGACCCTGGGCAGACTGGCTACTGAGATCTCTATGGTTTTGATGGGCAAGAACAAGCCTACTTACACACCTTTCCTGGACACCGGTGACTTCGTCATCGTCGTGAACGCCGCGAAGGTGAACCTTACAGGCAATAAGTGGAATCAGAAGATGTACCGCTATCACACCGGTTATCCCGGCGGCCTCAAGGAGATGACTTACAACGACCTGCGCAAGCGCAAGCCCGAGATGATGGTAGAACTAGCTGTCAAGGGCATGCTGCCGAAGAGCACACTCGGCCGTCAGATGTTCAAGAAGCTCAAGGTCTATGCCGGTCCCGAACACAAGCAGAGCGCTCAGCAGCCTGTTGTTCTGGATATTTAAGGGGGAAGCGTTTACATGAAATCTACGACACTGAAGGCCCCTAAGGGTCAGGTTTACTACTACGGCACCGGCCGTCGCAAGGAAGCGGTCGCCGCTGTCCGCATGCTGCCCGGTGAAGGCAACATTCTCGTCAATGGCAAGGAGCTCAGAGAGTATTTTCCGCTCGAGACCCTGGTTCTGATTGTGAATCAGCCGCTTGAAGTCACCCAGACCAGAGGCAAGTTCAACATGCTCATCAAGGTCAGCGGCGGCGGTATCGCCGGTCAGGCCGGCGCGGTCCGTCACGGCATCGCCAATGCCCTGCTCGCTGTCGACAGTGACACCTATCGTCCTCTCCTGAAGGAAGCCGGTCTCCTGACTCGTGACTCCCGTCAGAAAGAGCGTAAGAAGTACGGTCTCAAGAAGGCCCGTAAGGCCAGCCAGTTCTCCAAGCGTTAATCCGTTTGGCCGAGAGGCTTGTTCCGGACTCAACTTTGCCTGCACCCGGCCGTTCTGGCCTTGTGCAGGTTTTTTGTATCTTAGTGGATTTTGGCTAAAGCCCTCCTCAACGGGCGCCGGCTTCTGCTAAGATAAATGGAAGATTAATTGGGAGGCTCCAGCAGCATGAGTAAAATAATCATAGGCAACGTTCATATCGTGAGCAGGGACCCGGAAATCGGCGAGATTCCGCAAGGCTATCTGGTGCTCGACGGCGGCAAGATTGTCGATGTCGGGTCAGTGGACAGTGAGGGCGGCCTGCCCGATTTCGCGGCCGAGGAGGGCGTAGAGTATATCGACGGCGAAGGTTGTTTCGCATATCCCGGTTTCGTGGAAGCCCACTGCCATCTCGGCATGTTTGACGACCACCTCGGCTGGGAAGGCAGCGACGGCAATGAGATCACGAATCCCGTGACGCCCGAACTGCGGGCGATTGACTCGATTTTCCACGATGACGTTACTCTGGAGGAAGCTTTGGCCGGCGGTATCACGACGGTGATGACCGGTCCCGGCAGCGCCAATGTAATCGGCGGACAGTTCGCAGTTATCAAGCCTTATGGCCGGACGGTTGATGAGATGGTTGTGCTGGCTCCGGCTGCGATGAAGGCGGCACTCGGCGACAACCCCAAGCGCTGCTACGGTGGTGCGCAGAAGCGGCCCCAGACCCGCATGGCGAATGCGGCAATTTTGCGCGAGAGCTTGCTCAAGGCTCGCCGTTACATGGAGAGTGTCGAGAAGGCGAAAGCGGAGGCAAAAGATGAACCCGCCCTGGACTTTTCGCTGCAGGCCCTCCTGCCGGTATTGCGCCGCGAAATGATTCTCAAAGTGCACTGCCACCGTGCGGATGACATTTTGACCGCGATCCGTATCGCCAATGAATTCGGCCTGCGTTACACACTCGATCACTGCACCGAAGGCTACCTGATCGCCGATGTGCTTGAGCAAGAATATCAGGCTCGCAACGAGGCCGGTCACGGCACGCTGGAAGGTATTATTTGCGGCCCCCTGGTCAGCGATCGCAGCAAGCCCGAGCTTACCCGCCTCTGGACCGGCCTTCCGACCGTCCTGTACGAGACCGGCATTCCGATTGCGATGGCAACGGACCACCCGGTCATCCCCATTCAGTACGCCCCGATCCAGGCAGCTCTGATGATGCGCGATGGGCTGAGTCGTGAAGGTGCGATGGCCTCCATCACGACTGCGGCCGCCCAGATTCTCGGCCTTGCCGATCGTGTCGGCCGTCTGGCCCCCGGCCTCGATGCCGACGTAGTTCTGTGGGACAATGATCCCTTCTCTACCCTTGCCACGGTAGATCGGGTCTTTGTGGACGGAAGATTGGTCTATGAAGGCTGATCATCGGCTCTATAAGCTGCGTTTCCTCTTGACTGACACGGCAGCCACCGCAAAAGTGGCGGCAAGCCTGGCGCCTTGCCTCCCATCCGGAACCGTCTTGACCTTGGACGGCGATCTTGGCGCAGGCAAAACCACCTTCGTCCGCTCCCTGGCAGAAGCCATGGATCTGCCGACTGACGCTGTTTCGAGCCCGACTTTTACGATCGTCCAGGAGTATGAAGCGCTCGACCCCGAGAAGCCTTCACTCTACCACTTTGATGTGTATCGTCTGGAGACCGCGGCGGCCTTTGGCGAACTGGGCCTGGATGAGTACTTCCACAAGCCGGGTGTTTCGTTGATCGAATGGGCGGCGAACATTCGTGAAGCTCTTCCCGCCGAATTCCTCGAGCTGAACTTCGCGGTAGCAGATGGTGCTGCAGAAGATGCCTGGCTGGCAGCCTTGCAGACCGGTGGCGGTGGACAGTTGGTTTTAGCAGAGGACAACAGAGCCCGCGTTCTGACCTTTACCGCTCACGGCGAGCAATCAGCCGCAATTGTGCGGAAGTGGCAGGAGAGCCCTGCCTTTCCCGGTGAGCTGGCGGTGCAAGCACCAACCATAGAGGAGTAATAATTTTGATTATCTTGGCGATCGATACCAGTACCCCGCGATTGGGCGTCAGTTTAGCCCGTGATGGTGAGTATTTGGCCGGAGGCAGTTTTGACCCGGTTGGCACTCATATGCAGCAGATCCTCCCGGTGATCGAAGTTGTACTGCGCGATGCAGGCTGTACACTTGGACAAGTGGATGCATTTGCTGCTTCCATAGGACCGGGTTCATTTACCGGTATCCGTGTGGGGGTGGCTACCATGCAGGCCCTAGCGGCGGCTGCGGGCAAGCCTTGTCTGGCCCTCAACACACTGGAAGTCTGTGCCGAAGACTATCTGGCGCCAGGCGAAATCACCGTCCCCATGCTGGAGGCGCGTAACCGCCGAATTTACACGGCGGCTTATCGCGAGGGCCAAATGGTTTTGGCACCTGTAGTGGAAGGCGTTGACGAATTTTTTGGCCGTCTGGCTGTAACGCTCAGAGAGCAGCTGCTTACACCAGAGGCAATTGTGTTATGCGGAGACGAAACGGCTGCTCGCTACGCCGAAGATGAACAGGTCCGCGCATTGTTCACGCAAAAGGTGTATGCTGCGGAAACAACGTATTATCGACCTGAAGTACTGGGGAAACTTGCCTATCGAGCCTATCAATCAGGCCGGCTGCTCGAGCCTGCTGAACTGTTGCCGGAATACTACGCACCCACCCAGGCAGAACGGAATTTGGGCGTTTTTGTATGAATGTTGAAGAACCGGCAGACTTGATCTTTCGACCCGCGCGACAAGAAGACCTCGATGCGTTGGTCTCCCTGGAGAAAGGCTGCTTTCAGGTGCCCTGGAGCGCGGCGTCTTTGGCCTCGGAATTCCGGTCCGCTCGTGAGGGTGGCTGGCCGCGCGTACACGTTTTGCTCAACAAGCACGAAATCATCGCCTATACGGTCACGGCTCTGGTCCTGGATGAATTGCAGCTCTACCGCATCGGTGTGGATCCGAGCTATCGTCGTCAAGGCCTTGCGAAGATCATGCTTAGCAAACTCCTTGCCGCAGCTGAACGGGTGGGTGCGCAGACCTGCACGCTCGAAGTACGTGAGGGTAACACTGCAGCCCGTAAACTTTACGAAAGTCTTGGTTTTCGCGAGGTCGGCCGCAGGCGACGCTATTACCAGGACAATGGTGAAGACGCGATTTTGCTTGATTGGTGCAAAATGTAGGGAAATGTCACTTTAGCAACTGCGGCCAGACCTTATAATGTAGAGAAGATTGTTGCAGCCCGTTTTCTGAAGGGCTTAGAAGGATTTTTATGACGACGAATGAGAAACTGGCGTTGTTGCGCCACAGAATGCAAGAAGAGAATCTGGATGCCTACTATGTTCCGACCTCAGATCCGCACATGTCGGAGTATATCGCGCCCTGTTATCAGAGTCGTGCCTGGCTCAGCGGTTTTAGCGGCTCGGCTGGTGCTGTTCTTGTGTTCCCGGATGAAGCGAAGCTTTGGACCGATGGACGCTATTTTATTCAGGCTGCGGCCCAGATCAAGGACTCCGAGTTTGAATTGATGAAGCAAGCCACGCCGGGCTATCCGCCTCTCCTCCAGTATCTTGTGGAGAAACTCCCCCAGGGGGCTCGCGTGGGTGTGAATGGCGCGATTTTGTCGCAACAGGAAGTGGAGAGCATTTCTGCTCGTCTCGAATCGAAGCAGGCGGCGCTGATACTCAACAAGCCCCTGGTCGAAGAGATCTGGGCGGACAGGCCGTCGGCTCCGCAGGCGCCGATCTTCCTGCTTGCTGAAGAATTCAGCGGCAGGGCTACAGAGGCTAAACTTAGTGGCTTACGTGAATCTCAGGCGAGAGACGGTGCAGACGCAGCTCTCTTTGGCCGGCTGGATGACATTGCCTGGCTGTTCAATATTCGCGGCGGCGATGTCGCGAATACACCTGTGGCTTTGGCCTACGCACTGGTGACCGGCGAAGAGGCCTTCTTATTTATTGATGAAGCCAAGGTGAGTGACGAAATCCGCTCGAGCCTTGCAGCTGCTGGTGTAAGCGTTCGGGCTTATGAGGCTGTGGGTGAGGCTTTGGCCGCCTTGTCAGGCAAGATTCTGAATCTCGACAAGCGCGCGTTAAACAGCGCGGTCTATGCCGGTATTCCCTCTGACTGTGAGGTGCGTGATGAGAGAGACTGGACCACCTGGCAGAAAGCGATCAAGAACGAAACGGAGATTTACAATCAGCGCGAGGCATATCGCAAGGATGGTCTGGCCGTAACCCGCCTGATCTACTGGCTCAAGCACCTGCCGGATGTGTCAGCTGTGGATGAGCTCGATGTCAGCGACAAGCTTTATGCGTTGCATCTAGATTTGGAACATTTTATTGAGCCGAGTTTCACCACAATCGCGGCATATGGACCGAATGCTGCGATGATGCACTACGCGCCGACTCGGGAGAACAAGGCGGCCTTGGCAGCGGCGGGTTTCTTGCTGGTGGATTCCGGCGGCCAGTATCTTGAAGGCACTACCGATACGACCCGGACCATCGCAATGGGACCTCTGACTGCGGACGAAATTCGCGACTACACGTTGACCCTGAAGGGTCATATCGCCCTGGCCTCCGCGATTTTCCTGCATGGAGCGACCGGCCATTACCTCGACGCCCTGGCCAGACAACCCCTGTGGAAGCACCACTCCGATTACAAGAGCGGTACCGGGCACGGCGTCGGCTATCTTCTGGGTGTGCATGAAGGCCCTCAGAATATTTCGTCCCGGCCGATCGACACCATGCTGGTACCCGGCATGGTCGTTACGAATGAGCCCGGCGTCTATAAAGAAGGCTTATATGGCATTCGCATTGAGAATGTATATGTAGTCGAACTGGATGGGGAAGTCGATTCGGATCGTTTTTATCGTTTCAGCAATTTTACCAGGGTGCCTCTTGAGCGCGAGGCAATCGATGTGCGTTTGTTGACTGATGACGAAATTGCCTGGATCGACGCATTCCATGCGGAGACGCTGGCAGGACTTAAGAATGACCTGACAGCGGATGAAGCGAGCTGGTTAGAGGCTGTTTGCCGTCCTCTTTCGAGAGAAGCACTTTCGTAAAGGAAGCGGCTTACTGGAGGCGGTGGTTTTTGTGGCAGATTTCACAAACAAACACTAGACTTATGTGGCACTTTTATTGACATTCAGAGTTGCTTACTCTAAACTTAATTTTGCTTAACTCTGCAATTAATAATTTGCGGAAGTCACCTATGGAGGTAACGAATGGTAAAGAGAGAAGTCATTTTTCGTTGTCCAGAAGACATGCAGATGAAGGCAGTGGCCATGCTCATCCAGAAGGCTTCGTCCTTCCGTTCGAACATCTGGCTGCAGAGCGGTGAGCGTCGTGCAAACGGCAAGAGCCTTTTGGGCGTCATGAGTCTGGGTATCCAGGATCAGGCAGAGCTTGAAGTCACTGCAGAAGGTCCCGACGAGGACGATGCGCTGGAGACAGTGGTTGCGTACCTGGAGAGTTCGGAATTATCTTGAGTTCCGCTCCAGAAGTCCGGAGATTAGAATTTGGCCACAGAGAATCTATTTGAAGCACGTTTGGATTTAGTTCCGACGAGCCCGGGTGTCTATCTTATGAAGGACGCCACGGGCTCTGTTATTTATGTCGGCAAGGCGATCAACCTGCGTCAGCGTTTGCGCAGCTATTTCGGGCCGAATCCGCAGGGCAACGAAAAGGTCCTGGCCATGATTTCGCATATCCGTGACTTCTCCTTTTTGCTTTGCCAAAACGAGCTCGAAACATTGGTTCTCGAATCCAACCTCATCAAGCGCTACATGCCCTTCTACAATATCCTTCTTAAGGACGACCGCGATTATCCTTATATAAGAGTCACCTTAAACGAGATGTACCCACGCATCATGAAAGCCTACCGTGTGGGTCCTGATGAGAAAGAAGGAGCACGCTATTATGGTCCCTATTTGAACGGGGATCTTTGGCATGCGCTTCGCACCATTCACACCCTATTCCCGCTCAAAACCTGCAAGCGTGTATTCCCGCGCGACATTGGCAAAGAACGCCCTTGCCTCAACTACTATATGAACAAGTGCATCGGTCCGTGTCTGGGAACTGTCCCGGCCGAGGACTATCGCCAGGTGGTCCTAGAAGTCTGTGAATTTCTGGAAGGACGTTACGATGGCATCTATCAGCGTTTGAATGAGGAGATGGGACGCGCCTCCGAAGCCCTGGATTTCGAGCGTGCGGCTGTCTTGCGTGATCGACTGCAGACTTTAAGTCGCTTGCAGGAGAAGCAAGTGGCTGTTCTGGACCAAACCTTCGACGGCGACGCTCTGGGTATAGCCCGCAACAATTCCGAAGTCTGCGTACTCAAACTGGAGGTCCGTCAGGGCAAAATCACAGGTACATCCACATTTTTTCTCGATGCTCCAGCCAGTGAAGATGTCGAAATCATGAGTGCCTTTATCGAACAATACTATCCCGGTGCCGCGAACATTCCATCCACTATCTTGACCTCGGTCAAAGAAATCGCCTCTGAGACAGGTGCCAAAGCATCGCCACCTGAGGCCGCAGCTTCCGGTATAGACCTTTCAGCGTTCTTGAGCCAGCTTGCCGGCCGTAAAGTTCGCGTCCACTACCCCCAGCGCGGTGAGAAACGTGATGTCCTGCGTATGGCCGATGAGAACGCTGCGCAGTCCCTGCGCCGCCGCACCCTTATTGCCGGCTCAAACCAGCAATCCATCGACGAAGCCCTGCAGCTCCTGGCCGATATTGTCGGGCTCAAGTATGCGCCCGGACGCATCGAAGCTTATGATATTTCCAATACAGGCAAAGACGACATAGCCTGCGGCATGGCCGTGTTCGAAAACGGCCGCTCACGCCGTGGCCAGGGCAGAGTCTTTCACATCCGCAACCAGGAAGACCAGGATGACTACGCCGCTATGGCGCAAGCCCTTGACCGTCGCCTTGCCCATTTGGGCGATGATAGTTTCGGCCGCCGTCCCGACCTGATTCTAGCCGATGGCGGATTAGGGCATGTACGCGCTCTGCAGCCGGTCTTGGCAGCACATGGCTGCGAAGACATTCGCATAGCCGGTATGGTCAAAGACCGTCGCCATCGCACCCGCGGTCTGGTCCTGCCCACGGGGCAAATCATCGAACTCGAAGAAGCGCTGGGCATACTGGACGCAGAAAACGCGCCCGCCGGCAACGGCAATCTTGCCTGGTTCTCCGAAGATCCCGGTACGGAGCGTGAGCAGAAGCTAGCCTTGCTGCGCCTCCTCGCCTCCATACAGAATGAGACTCATCGCCTGGCCGGTCAGGCCAACGCAAAACTCAACAAGCGCCGTCAGACTCGTTACAAACTCGAAGACATTGCAGGGGTAGGTCCCGCGCGCCGCAAGGCACTGCTGCAGGCCTTTCGCTCGATGCGTGAGATCAGCGAGGCAACAGTCGAAGAGATTTTGGCCAAAGCACCCTCTATAGGCAGTAAAGCAGCCGAGGCGGTGTATCGCCATTTTCATCCCGAGGCGGAGGAGTAGCATGGCGGTTTGGGTAGTCGGTGATCCTCATCTCTCTCTGGGCGGTGACAAGCCTATGGATGTTTTTGGCCCCAATTGTGAAAGGCATCAGGAGCGCCTGGCTGATAACTGGCGCGCGCTTGTAGGCGAAGAGGATTGCGTCATCGTGGCGGGGGATGTGTCGTGGGCGCTGCGGATTGAAGATGCCGTGCCCGACCTGCGCTTCCTGGACAGCCTTCCGGGCAAACGCAAGATCCTCCTGCGCGGCAACCACGATTATTGGTGGACAACACGGCGTAAAGTGACGCTGCTTCTGGAAGAGAATCAGCTGACCACCTTGCAGATTTTCCAGAACGAGGCCATCTTGCTTGAGGAAGCTGCGCTGCCTTTGCTTATGGTCGGTACCAGAGGCTGGAAACTGCCCTTTGACGAGGACTTCAGTGCGGAAGATCGCAAAGTGTACCTGCGTGAGGTTGAGCGACTGCGTCTCTCCCTCAAGGCCGCGGCAGATCTGCGCCAATCCGATGGGGAGGGCGGCACGCAGGGAAATCGTATAGAGCTGGTAGCCGTTTTGCACTATCCGCCCGTCAGTCGTGATGGCCGCGGTAGTGAACTCTCGGACTTGCTCGAAGCAGCGTGTGTCAAAGCCTGCTATTATGGGCACGTGCATGGGTATGCGGGGCGCCAGTCCTTTCGCGGTGAGCGCAATGGAATCGAATATTTCAATATAGCCTGTGACCAGATTGACTGTACTCCGCAGAAGATAGCAGAGTAGTTTTTGGACGGCCAAAGCCGGGCCACCACTATATATAGTATAAGAGGGACGAGCTGCGCATGCAGCTGGTCCCTCTGCTTATAGGCCTGTGTTAGGAGCCTCTCGAGACGCCCGGGTACGTAGCGGAAAGGGCGAAATTCTTTAGAAAAAGCGGTTGACATAAAAATAGGGCTCTGCTAATATAGTCAAGCGCTCGCGAGAGAGCGGCGCACGGACCTTGAAAATTGAACAGTGAAAACAAAACATGCAAACAGACGGATCTTTAAGATCAATTCGTAAATGAGTTGAAAACGAAGAAAAAGTAAACAAAGAGCCAAAAGGCTCTCAGAATTTTTTGAGAGTTTGATCCTGGCTCAGGATGAACGCTGGCGGCGTGCTTAACACATGCAAGTCGAACGGAGAAGAGCAGAGTACTTGTACAAAGCTTTTCTTAGTGGCGGACGGGCGAGTAACGCGTGAGCAACCTACCTTTAACTGGGGAACAACAACGGGAAACTGTTGCTAATACCGCATAAAGTACCGAGATGACATCATCATGGTACCAAAGAAGCAATTCGGTTAGAGATGGGCTCGCGTCTGATTAGATAGTTGGTGAGGTAACGGCTCACCAAGTCT
>JAAYZH010000198.1 GCA_012514965.1 Clostridiaceae bacterium
TCTACAATCCCGGTGTTTACGATGTTGCGGACATTATCGATACCTACGTGTACAGACTGGGTATGAGCGAAGGCAAGTTTGAGCTGGCCTCTGCTGTCGGACTCTTTAAGTCTGCAATCAATTTCGTCCTGTTGATTCTGGCGAATACCGTAGCACGTATGTCCGGTGAAGAGGGGGTGTATTGATGAAAACCGCCAAAAGTAAAATCAAGATGCCGCTTGGCAGCCGCATATTCGATGTTTTCAACGTTGTGTTTTTGGGGCTCCTCGCTTTTAGTACGCTTTATCCATTTTGGGACAGTGCAGTCGTTTCGCTTAGTTCGATCCGCGGTTATTTGGCCTCCGACTTCCATTTTTGGCCATCTGAGTGGTCCTTCGAGCCGTACAAATACATGCTGGCTCAGCCGCAGCTGTGGTCATCCTACGCCAACACCTTGTTTATCACGATTGTCGGAACAGCGGTAAACATGCTGATCACTGTGCCCGGAGCCTATGTCTTGTCGAAGAAGGAGCTCAAGGGCTACCGTGTCATTATGTTCTTCATTACCTTTACCATGATGTTTACCGGCGGTATCATTCCGACCTACATCATTGTGGATGGTTTGGGGCTCAAGGACAGCCTGTGGTCCATGATCTTGCCTACTGCCGTCAACACTTTCAATCTAATCGTCCTGCGCACGTTTTTCTTCAAAAACCCGAAAGAGATTGAAGAGTCCGCAGCCATCGACGGCTGCAATGACGTCAGCATCCTGGTGAGAATCATCATCCCGATTACGAAAGCAGGCATACTTACGATCGCCATGTACTACGCAGTGTTCCACTGGAACGACTTCTTCTCGGGAGTCATGTACATCACGGATCCCACGAAGCGGCCGTTGCAGCTCTTCCTTCGTTCGATGCTATTTGAGTCGGAAGCAGCCTACCAAACCGGCGGCGAAAGCCTGTTCATGCTCGGCCAGCCAATGAAAATGGCCTCGGTCATGATGTCCATTCTGCCAATTCTGATTTTCTATCCTGTCATTCAGAAGTACTTTACTCAAGGCGCAACCGCAGGAGCGGTTAAAGGCTAAAAAACAAGGAGGGTTAACGAATGAAAAACAACAAGAGGGTAAGAATATTGTCCCTGGCGCTTTCGGCGGCCGTATTGCTGTCCGTCGCGGCTTGCGGACAAACCGCAGGAACGACGACGGGTGCACCGGCGGGAACAACGGCTGCCGGGAGCACAACCGCAGCGGGAGGCACAACCGCCGAGCCTACCACTGAGGCTCAGGGCGAAGCGGTGCCGATTCGCTGGCTCACAACGGGTGACGGCGGCGCGCAGCCGCTGAACCAGGACGATCGCGTGATGCAGGAGCTCAATAAGATGTTCAACATCAAGCTCAAGGTCGACATCGTCCCGGAATCAAACTTCGAAAAAGTAAATATTGAAATGGCCTCGAAGAATCTGCCGGATATCGTGACCGGAGCCTTTGGCACCACCGCGACACAAGAATGGATCAACGACGACCTGGTCATCTCCTTGAATGACTATTTCGAAGGCCGGGACGCCTTACGGACCCGCCTTGAAGAAGTCTATCCGTGGAGTGCTCAGGATGGTAAATTCTGGGGCGTTCCCTTTATCACGCAGTTTAAAACTGCAAACACCTTGATCGTTATGCGTCAGGACTGGCTGGATAATCTGGGTCTGGAGTACCCTGAAACCCTGGAAGACTTCGAGAACGTTATGCTGGCTTTCACGAATGATGATCCGGATGGCAACGGCAAGAACGACACCGTAGGCTATACCGACACGAAACCGTCAGGCAACTTCAACTGGGCCTACGCGGCCTATGGTATGAAAAACTTCGATTACGCGCTCGATGACGCCGGCAAAGTCATACCCCGCTTCGAGACAGCAGCGTTCAAAGACGGTATCACCTTCGTCAAGAAGCTCTGGGACGCGAACACAATCGATAAAGAGTACATGCTGAATGACACAAACATGAGAGAAGAGAAGTTCTATCAGGGCAAAGTCGGTGCCATGCCTGCCCCGCTCTTCCGCCATGTCAGCCGTATCGAGAACAATCTTAAGAAACTGTTCCCTGAAGCTTCCCTTGCGTATGGTCTGCCTCCGAAGGGCGCGAACGGTGAATTCGGCCTTAGCCCGCAAGGCAAATCCGGCATGTTCACGGCCATCACAGTTGACTGCAAGGCTCCGGACAAGGCTGCCGACTTCATCAATTACATCCTCTCTGAGGAAGGCAATAACCTGCTCCGTTGGGGCATTGAAGGCATCCACTACACCAAGGATGGCGACAAAGTCGTGTTGAATGAAGAAGAACGTGCCAAAGACAGCTTCGCAGCCAACGGCTGGGCACACTCGCTGGCCTGGGGCTCCTTCTTCTGGCCTCTGGAATCTGCATATCTGCCTGAGACCGAACCGGCCCGCGATCGCGCGCTGGAAACAATCGAGCTTGCGCAGCAGGCTCAGCTGCCAAACCTGGTTGAGGTCAAGACCGAGGCCGAGGTCGAGTACGGAATGGCTCTGGACAGTCTCTTTGACCAGACCGTTATCAATATTCTGCAAGGCAATGTCAGTGTCGACGAAGGCATCGCCAAGCTCAGCCAAGAATGGCGCGCGCAGGGCGGCACAGACGTCTTGGCTGACTTGCAGGCAGCTGTAGACGCCAAAAAGTAATTCGCTATTATGAATACACAGACCTATTGGAGGGCTCTCGTTAGGGGGCCCTCTCTTAGCAAGGAGAGCATAAATGTATAAGGGTAAGAATGTTGTATTGATTCTGACGGACGATCAGGGGCCATGGGCGATGGGTTGCGCCGGCAATCCCGAGATCAAGACGCCGAATCTGGACCGTATGGCCAGGGAGGGACGACGCTTCGAGAATTTCTTCTGTGCTTCACCGGTGTGTTCACCCGCTCGCGCCTCTATCCTGACCGGACAGATTCCTTCGACACATGGTGTCTGTGACTGGCTGCGCTCCGGCAGTATTGACCGTGAGTGGGTAGAGGGCAAGGGCGTGCACAATCCCTACGGCGGCTACAAGGATGAGGATAAACCGATCCAGTATTTGGCCGGCCAGCGCTGCTATACGGACGTGTTAAAAGAAAACGGCTACCAGGTAGCCCTGAGCGGCAAGTGGCATCTGGGTGATTCTCTAGCGCCTCAGCATGGCTTTGACCGCTGGTATACGATCGGCAAGGGCGGCGCGTTCTACTTCCACCCCGACATCATCGAAAACGGGGATATCCAGATTGTCGATGAATATGTCACGGACCTCTTTACGAATAAGGCAATTGAATTCATGGGGGAGATGCGGCAGCAAGAACAGCCATTCTATCTGAGTGTGCACTACACAGCTCCTCACTCGCCCTGGGGCCCTGAGCAGCACAAGCCAGAAGATTTGGCACTCTACGCCGACTGTCCCTTCGAGAGTGTTCCCAACGTGCCCGATCATCCAGACTTGACAGTAGCTGCGGTGTACGGGACACCGGCGCGTGAAGAACAACTGCGCGGCTATTTCGCTGCTGTTACGGCCCTCGACCGCGGCGTAGGTGAGATCCTGGCCTATCTGGAAGACAATGATCTGCTGCAGGATACGCTGGTCTTCTTCATGGCGGACAATGGCATGAACATGGGCCATCATGGGGTGTGGGGCAAAGGCAACGGTACCTTCCCCCAGAATATGTATGAGGAATCCGTCCGGGTTCCCTTCCTGGCGCTTTTACCTGACGAAGAGGCCGGCGGGCAGGTGGTACGGCAGCTGACTTCGCAGCTCGATTTTTATCCCACGCTCCTGGAATTGCTCGGGCTGGAAGATGCTCACACGTCAACTTTGCCGGGCCACAGCTTTGTCAGTCTGCTGGAGGGCGATGCGCAGGCCAAAGCAGAAATTCGCGACAGCGTCTTCGTCTGTGAAGAGTATGGTCCGGTTCGCATGCTGCGTGATCAACGGTATAAGTATGTCCATCGCTACCCTTATGGTCCGCACGAGTTCTACGATTTACAGGAAGATCCCGGTGAGGAAAACAATTTATTGCACGATCCTGCCTACGCGGAACGGATTTTGACCATGCGGCGCCATATGGAGGACTGGTACATTCAGTACGTAGATCCACGGCGCGATGGCAGCAAGGAAGGGGTAACCGGTCTCGGCCAGCTCTGTCTCGCAGGCCCGGACGGCCACTTGCTTGAACACTACAAGCAGATTCAGGCGGATTTCTAAAAGGCTTTGTTTTGGCCGTCTAGTGAGCAAAATGATACATAGCAGCTGTGCCGACGCTGTTACGCTAATTAGAATAAATCTATTCAAGGAGGAACATGTACATGGATTTCGGAGATAAGGTGCAAGCAATTGTCACGCGCATTCGCTAAGATAAAGATTTTAAGGATAAATTCTTCAGCAAACCTGTGGAGACGCTTGAAGAAGTTTTGGGTATCAATCTGCCTGATGAACAGGTCGAAGCGGTCGTTGAGAAAGTGAAAGCGAAACTCGCCGATGTGAAACCCGAAGCGGAAGACGCGGTGGAGGGGGCCAAAGACGGGGCCGAAGACTTGGGTGATAAGATCCAGGACGCGGCTGAGTCTGTCGTCGATAAGGTCAAAGGCTTTTTCAATAAAGATTAGACCCTAGTCCCGGCCCGGACTCCCGGCCAATTTCTTGTTGCAGCCTGCCCTTCGTGGTAGGCTGTTTTTATTTATGATCCACTATAAAATCCTACGGAGGACACGAGAATGATGTTTGAATTTCGACCGCTGGAACGCTACCCCTTCCATGACTTCGATGGCGCGGTGTTTGTCATTCCGGTCGATCAGTTTCCACAGGCGAAAGGGGAGGACCTGTCTTTCCCGGACACCACACACGACTATTACCTGGCAATTGGCCAGATCCGCGATGATCTGGAAGTTCTGATCATCGGTACTTTGCAGGAAAGCAGCGGTGACTATGAGATCACGGATCAATACACCTACTACGTACCGCTTTCTCTGCTATCAGGTGTATCCGCCGCGCTCCTGCCGCATACACGCTATTTTTCACGTGAGCCACTCTATCTCTCCGTGATGAGCGAGGTACTGCAACGCAAGGCCAGGCAGGCTCAACGGCTTGACAGAGAGCTCGATGAGCTGCGTTTGCCCTCTCATCCGGATAGTGTTTTGGCCGCGATCCTGTCCGAGGACGGACAACAGCTTCTCCATATGATCAGTGTCGATCATCTCGCCCTGGTCGGCCCCGCCTTGTATCGTGCTGTCGTGCACCTGTCGAAGCCGGAACTTCCTCAATATACAAGCGGTTCGACGGTCTACTTGCATAAGCTCGACGCAAAGGCCTCTCCCTGGGCCAAACATACACTTCTCGTACTGCTTCCGGAGCCGCCCGTTCTCGCTGAATTTGCTCTGCGGCCAGCCCCGCAGAACGAGGTTCTCAGCTGCTATGTCGGTACCTGCCAGTCCTGCGACAAGAGACAGTTGATCCATCTGGGACCAGACCCGGAATATTCTGACATAGCGCAGCTGGCGAAAGAGATTGAGGCAGGCCTCTGGGGCATCCCGCTCTATGCCTTTGCGGTCGAGCATCTAGAGGCGCAGGTTTCGAACAGTCGGGCGGCTTATCATTGCACCTTCTGCGGAGCGTGGGAAGTGCGACGTCGGATCAGACTGCGTGACGGAAGGGCCACCTGTGAACGTCAGCCTACCTGCAGCAGCTGCGGACACAAGCTGTTTCGTTTCAAGGAGCGCATCGAACAAGCGCAATTCCCCTGCCGCAGCTGCGGTGAGATCGTGGTTTGGCAGCATCTTGACACTGCAAGTGTACCTGCCGAACTTGCCTGGGAGGCAGAACATCCGGCCTACTTGGCCGATGATTTCGAAGTGCTGACTTTGGCCGAAATGGAATTGGTCGAGCGTGATTTTGAGCCATAGCGGTCATAAATCTAGAATCGGCTCAGAGCGTGATCAGCGGACTGCTGAGCCGGCTGCTAAAAAAGTCGCTTAAATGGCAACATTCGCCGCTGTTCGTGCTGGGCCTACGAATACTTGCGAAAGTTGCCACCACAGCCCCCGAAAATGGCAACATTCGCCGCTGTTCGTGCTGGGCCCACGAATACCTGCAAAAGTTGCCACCACAGCCCCTGGAAATCGAGATCACTGTCTGGACTTTTTCAATGGCCTCCTGCTGAGGCAACCAGGTCCTCTTTCATCGCGTTCAGACATGCGGATTCGCCACTCCGCGCCAGAATCTCCAGATAACGGGAATAGGCTGCGTCGGTCTCCGGATGCATCAGATAGTACTCGCGTGACTTCAGGTAGTAGTCGAGCGGATCCCGGTCCGTGTACAAGGCTCCGCGATAGACGCTGCTGGCGGCAATGCGGTCACACACAGATTCGACAATGTAACGCAACGGCATCTGCAAACCCGTGAAACAGCCATCTTCTGCGCGATAATCAATCCAATATTCCAGGTGGTGCTTGTTGCGGCCCTTGTGATGCAGCCAGGCGCGGCTCATGCCATTGAGCCTGCGATCCACGTCGTTGGGACTGCGGTCGCCGCTGAAATACTTCACGCCAGTGTAGAATTCTTCCGGTGAATACTTGGACAAATCATGCGTGAGACCCTGCCAAAACAAGCCACAACCCCGACAAAGTCGAAAGACCAGACGGCGATGACGCTGAACTGTGCGAAGATGTCCCCAAAAACGTGCCAACATGTGTCCTCCTTTCCTAATTATACAGATTTCAGGAGATTGGGAGGGGTGGTACAATAGAGGAAAAGAGAAAAGGATGTGTGTCATGGAGACGAATACCTTTCTGACCGGAATCGACCAAATCGGGACTTTTCAGGAGAACCTGCGTTATCAGCGGGTTGCTCTTTTGACCACTGGTTCGGCCCTTAACCGATGGATGATCCCCACGTTGCAAGGCGTCAACGACCGCCTGCACCTTACCGCTCTCTTTGGCGTCGAGTACGGCATCATGGGCGAACGGCCCCAGGGCGAGAGGTTTGAATCCTACACAGACGTCTGGACCGGTCTGCCGGTCTTCTCCCTCTATCGCTACGGGGCAGTGCATTTATCACGTGAGATGCTGGCCTCCTTCGATGTTCTCCTGATCGATATGCCCTTGAGTGGAACCCGCTATTGTTCCTTCATTCCCGCGCTGCACCGCTTGCTGCGCGAACTGGGCCAGGCCGGGAAGAAGCTTCTGATTTTGGACCGTCCTAATCCCCTGGGCGGCGTCAAGGTCGAAGGCGCATTATTGTCGGCAGGGCTCATGACGGATGAAGACGATTTCCGTCTGCCGGCGCGTTTTGGCCTTACCCTGGGTGAATTAGCTTTGATGATGAACGGGGAGGACAAGCTGGGTTGTGAGATCGAAATTGTCAAGGCCAAAGGCTGGTCCCGCAACTCAGAACACCCTGAAACAGGCCGTCCGTGGATCGTTTCGCAGCAACATCTGCCGCGCTTCGAATCCTGCCTCCTGTCCGTGGGGCTCGAACTCATGAGCGGCACGAACCTCAGCTATGGTATCGGAACACCCTTGCCTTACGAGATGATGGGCGCTCCATACCTAGATGCCATTCAGTTATCCGCGGTCTTAAACAAGAAGAGCCTGCCTGGCTTGTTGTTCAACCCCATCTACTTTACACCTAGCGCCGGAGCACACCAGGGCAACAGGTGCCAAGGGGTGCAGATTCACGTTGTGGACCGCAAAAAAGTCCAGCCTCTGCGGCTGGCACTGGAACTCATATATGAAGTGGTCCGTGAAGCCGGTCAGGATTTCCGCTTTATCGAGGAAGGTAAAGGGAAATATCCCATCGACCACCTCTTTGGCAGCAACCGCCTGCGCCGTCAGCCGGAAGACTACGCTGTGATTCTCGAAGACTGCAAGAAAGAAGCCGCGTCTTTCAGCGCGCGGCGTGAACCATATCTGCTCTACGAGTAAGTGAGTGCAACAAAACCATAGAGGAAAGTAATCGTTTTTTTTGGCCAGATCCGGGTGTGCGATGGACAAAATTTTCGATATTCCAAATCGTGGGTACTTCATCTCGATACTCGCCCTGCCCCACTCCACCAAAGAGTAGAAAAAGGGGCTGCCTCATATTGAGACAGCCCCTTATATCGTGGTGGAGACGATGGGGATCGAACCCACTACCTCTTGAATGCCATTCAAGCGCTCTCCCAGATGAGCTACGCCCCCGACAACAAAAATTATTGTATTGGAGGGGCACCGGTTTGTCAAGAGTCTTTCGCAAAAATGACCCGGGCTGCTTTAGCCTACGAAGTTTGCCGAGAGGAAACCAAAGCCGAGATTGTAGTTGAAAACAGCTGAGCGGGCAGCCGGCGCGCCGATGACAAAGCCGGTTTCCGGAAGAGGGTTGATGTACCACAGCTTCGTGCCTTCATCGAGGGTTCCGACAATCTCGGAGTCCTGCGTCGCCCAAGCGCGTACGTTGAGCCTGCTCTTGTTGAGCTTAACAGACATGCCGCGCGTGGCCCGCACATCTTCAAACATCTCCAGCGCGGAGGCCTTGTACGCATTGTCACGCTTGAGTTTCGTCTTGGAGATGAGATTGTAGCCGCCGTCGAGACTCGCCTGCAGCGTGTAGCGGGTTTTGGCCAAAGGACGGTGATCGATCAAGTGCAGATCCCGGCGGGCGATGGGAGCGCTGAAGCCGATCGTAACCTCATCACAAACCATGCGTGCGATGGGATTGTCCCGCTCTTCACGACCGCTGTCAGCGTTTACATACTCGTAAGAAATTTCGTAGGCGTCAAAGTAGATGTCCGTGCCTTCCTGACTGAGGCTGGCATCAAGCCAGAAAGAAAAGGGGGTGAAGTTCCGCTTATCGGGCTCATAGTAGCTGTTGAAGCTGTCTGCGGCTTGGTCGTACGCAATCTGGTAATTGGCATTAGCAGGTAAAGTGAGCTCAGGGTTGAAATTCCGCTGCAAATACTGCTGATAGCTGCTGCGCGGAAAACTGACCGAGCCTAGGGCTAGTGTAGCTTCGCGGAGCAGGTTACTGCCGGCAAACACCACGGGCGGAAGCTGGCTGACCTCAAAAAAGTCCGGGAATGTCACATATTCTCTGAACGGACCATTCACACAGGACTCGATATACGCTTGAATAGCCGGAAGATCTGCCTCGGTCACCTGAACTACAGGATCTGTCACAAGAGCCTGTGTCGTCGTCGGCGGAGTGGTCGTGCTCTGTGTTTTATCATCATCATTGCATGCGCTCGCGCCCAGCACTACGCTCGCGCTGAGCAGAACGAGTCCTGTTCGTTTGAACCATTCGCCGTATTTCAACCAAGTCATTCTTCTATCCTCCGCTTTGGGTTAACCATACATTGCCACCGGCATGCTCTGGAGTGATATGCAGTGATCTGCTTTGCCAAAGCAACATACTTGTTATCGCTACAGAAATCGCAAACTCTTCGTTGCCGTAGCGCTGCTGGTGATCCAAAAGTATTTCTTCAATTCTATCATTATTCGCGGCCAGCTCAATCATCGGATTTTCCGCGATGGATAGGAGCATGCAGGACAAACACGAAGATTAGCCTGGCGTGCCAAA
>JAAYZH010000199.1 GCA_012514965.1 Clostridiaceae bacterium
GATTTTTTCAGTGGCCTGCCGTTTTCCGGGCTTATCCTCTTGTACAAACGCTAGTATAGCTGCTAAACAGGCTATAATCATACGCATCGCTGACTTCGCTTGTGGGGTCGTAAAAAGTCCCCTCAAAATAAATCAGTATGTGACTCTTTGGCGAACCCTTCGGCAACAGCTTGCAAGTGAAACGATCCCCAGCCACTTCCACAACAGCCGGGAGTCTCCCTCGCCGTCCGCTCAGCTCCCAGAGATTCACAGGCACCTCAATAAACGTGCGATTGCCTTCTCGATGGCACAGTGGAGTGAACTGAAGCTCCTTCTGATCCATTGCTATACACTAATCCTTAAGGGCAAACCAGACTTCCTGCCGGCCGCCATCCAAGTACGACTCAATCACAGGAAGATCTGCCAATTCATGTCCGGATTTCGGCAGCCATTCCTGGTAGAAAACGCCATACACGTCCTGCACCGCCTTCGGCAAATCTCCATCTGCGTTGACTACCACCCAGGTCGCTTCCGGATATTCATAGGTCTCAAAACCTTCATGCACCGGTAAGGGCTGGTCCTCTTTGCCCGCCTGACCCGTAGCATGGACAGCGACACCGATCATATACGTCATTTCTTCTGCGCCCTCGCCTCTGCCACCCACTGCGATCCCCAAGACTCCGGCCGGACGCTGCTCTGACATCAACGGAAATAATTTCTCCATCGTTCCGTCTTGCCAGGCTGTACCCCAAAAGCCGGGGATTACTTGGAAAGCTGTGGCGGTTTGCACTTTGTAAGAAAGTCCAAACACGCGGAAGGCTGGGCATTTTTCAATCTGATACTCCATAGGAACTCTCCTTTACTTTACATGTCTGCAGATTATGACTGGGGCGAAAATTCGTTGTTGAATTGGAGGCGGAAGCGGCTCCAATGTATTTGTGGCGGGGTTGCGGGGGTGGACGATCGCTTAGGGGATTGGGCGAGCGGAGGCGGCCGTTTGGGTTACACGGGCGAGCGGAAGCGGGCGGTTGAAAGGCCGGGTGAGCGGTTGCAGAGACCAATCTATAAGTCTTGTCGATGTAATTATAACACCTTCCGCTGATTTTTTATCGTATAGATGGGCGGCTCAGAATCGCAGCCAGGTGGACAAATATCACGTTTATCGGAGCAGCGAGGCCAGACAAACGGTTTTTTTCGGCCAGAATCGATAACTGCCGCACACAATTCTCACCTCACCCAAAATTCCAGCCGCAGCCCCCTCCCGCTCAACAGAAATTCGAGAAAATTTGTCGGAATAACCGGTGCTTATCCTGCTATTCTGATAACGAAGTAGAACAAAAGGGGCCCACGATGAACTACTACGAATCCATTCAAACTGCAATCGACCACATGGAGGAGCACCTCCTGGATGAGGTCAAGCCGGAGCAGGCAGCTCTAGTTGCCTACATGTCCATGTCGAACTTCTATCGTCTATTCTTTGCCCTGACCGGCTGCGGAGTCATGGAATACATTCGATTAAGACGCCTGCACTATGCGGCTGCCGAGTTGAAAGCTGGCAAGGTCAGTGTTCTGGAAACGGCTGTTAAGTATGGTTTTAGCAGTGCCGACGCCTTTGCCCGAGCCTTCAAGGTCCACACGGGATTAGCACCGAGTGCCTATGCCAGGGCAGATAAGACTTTTGTCTATGAAAGAGTAAATATTATGGAAAAGTATTTTCCCGAACAGGATGC
>JAAYZH010000200.1 GCA_012514965.1 Clostridiaceae bacterium
TGTTATAGCTGGCAGTTGCCGAAAACACCTGTGCATCGCCGGTCCAGCCCAGCCGCTCATCGCGCTGCGGACAGTCAGTGGGAATATCGAGGAAATTATCCTTCTGGACCCAAAAAACATTGCTGATCAGCTGGTTGACCTTGGAATTCCCGGTCTCAATCGAGCCAATCTCATCAAAATCGCTGCGCAAGTGGCATGCCCTAAGGTCAGAAACCTGATCATCTTCCTGCAATGCCCGCCATTCACCGGTACCGGGATCGATCTCCGCCAGCAGGTAACGAAACGCGTAGAAAGTAAAATGCGGCCGGAAATAAGCAACCGCTCCCTTGGATATATAGGTGTATTGCGCTTGAGCGGTGCGGTAATTCTCGTTGTAGAAACAACCCTCTTGCAGAATCTCACCCGCCTTGAAGCGCAGCTTCCAGCCTGCGGGCAGATCCACCTTGCCCTCAATCCAGCCGGCCAGATTTTGGCCAAAATCAAGCACCGTTTCACCCTTCGGTGTACGAATAAGCTCACGGACCGGGAACACTTCCTTCTGGACAATCGGCAAACTGCGGCGATCCACCAATGGACCCAAATTCTCGGGCTCTACGACCTTGACCTTGAAGGTCGCGGTGTCATCCGCTCGTCTTGCGTCAAAAATCTCGCCATCATAGATGTTGCTGAAGGTAACCGGATGGAGCTTCGCCGTCCAGGACTTATCCGTGCTGCAGACGAGTTCTCCACCGACATAGAGCTCAGCCACTGCCATCAGCGTATCGCCGTAAAGATTCGTAAAGCCGCCATCAAAACCCAGGCGTCCCTTGTACCAGCCATCACCCAGGGCAATTTCCAGTGTATTCTCACCTGTTCTGAGCAAATCGCTGACGTCATACGTAGCGACTTGAATGTGAAAGTCGTACGAATGGTAGCCTGGGGCAAGGTACTCGTCGCTCACCTTCTGGCCATTCAGGTAACACTCAAAAAGACCCAGGCCGCTGATGTAGACGCGTCCGTCTTCTCCGGTCATTTCATCGGAAAGGACAAACTTCTCGCTGAGGAGGACAGAGCCTTCCAGCTCGGCATCCGCAGCTATCCAGCGTCCGTACCAGGCCTCATCAAGTTTGCCGGTCTCGAATGTAGATTCAGCCACTGTGCATTCACCCAGGTCATCCTCTAGTTCAACACACCAGCTATAAGCCATTCTTGGCTTAAGATTCAAACTTGCGCGGTGCTCGTGAAATTGCAAGAGGCTGTCAGGCTCAGACTGGTAAATTGTCCTCCCAGCTTCCCTGACAGTAATACGATTCGCGCGCAATCCATGGCCTTGGGCCAAACCCGCTGCTTTCCACGAAAAGTGCAAATTTGACAAATCAAAGCCAAGCGGTTCTTTCACGTGGTTTACACGCATATCATAAATAATCATCATAACCCCCTCAATTTCAGTTCTCTCCTATCTATAGTAGCAGGAAAACATGAAGTGTCAGCGTCCTCATTTCACTAAATTGTCGTGTTTATTTTACTAAATCCAGTTTAGGTCCGTGAATTTGTTTAGTTTGTCGGGTTTTCGCGGGGTGCTGCAAAGGCAGAACGCAGGACACTCACCCATGACGCATGTCTGCCAAAAATGACGTTTGTCTGGCCTCGGTGCTCCGATTAACGGGAAATTTGGCCACCCGACCCCACCGCCCCATCACCGCTCCACCCCCGCCAAATCCCACCGCCCAAACCAGCCCTATCAAACCTGTTGTGCGTTATAATGAAAGAAACGTCGCAAGAGCGGCATATAAAACGAGAGCGAGGCATCCTATGCAATATCCGGAAATTACTCACATTGCGAAGAACCCGACCCTGGAAGGGCAAGTAGAACTCAAGCAGAACATTGTTTACTCTTCGGCAGACGGCGTGGACCGCGTGCTCACGCTGTTTCTGCCCTGGAGTTTGCAGCATCCAGACATTCCCACCACCCCGCGTCCCCTCATCGTCTTTGTTCAGGGCAGCGGCTGGCAGACACCGAATTTCGACTACGAGATCCCTCAGTTAGCTGCATTTGCCAAGGCAGGATACATTGTAGCGACCGTCGGCCACCGCGATATTTTCGGCGGCCATCCCTACCCTGCTTTCCTGCTTGACGTGAAGAGCGCAATTCGCTACTTGCGGGCACATGCTGCTGAGTATGCGATCGATCCGGATCATGTCGTAATCTGGGGCACGTCTTCCGGCGGTAATACGGCTTTACTGGTCGGTCTGACTGCGAATGACCCGGCCTATGAATCAGACGAATTCCAAGGTATTTCAGACGCTGTGAACGCAGTCATCAGCTGTTTCGCTCCTACGGATGTGGTCAATCTGCTCGGCGTTCGGTGGCGCAACGTAGGTGATGAAACATTCCTGGAAGCAGCGCTCGGTCCTGACCGGGAAGGCTGGGACGCGAAATTGAGAGAAGCAAGCCCCGTGCATTGGGTACAGCCGGGTAAGACATATCCACCCTTCCTCCTTTTGCACGGCACAGCCGACGAAGTGGTCCCTTACGAGCAGATGCTTACGATGTATCACAAACTCTTGGATAACGGCGTTGAGGCCAAAGCCATCGCAGTCGACGGCGCTCTGCATGAGCACGATTTCTGGAGCCCGACGATTTATGAGATGATCGCGGACTTCATCAGAGAAAAGATCTAGTCGACCCGCTTAACGGAGAAAATCCAACACCAAAGGGAGCTGTCTCAAAATAAGGCGGCTCTTTTGATGATTCTGCTTGCTAGTGGAAGACAAGCTGCTGGGTCTGCGGACACGTGGTTCGGAGCAGGTTCTGAGGGGGCGGTGGACAAAATTACCAATATTCCAAGCCACGGGCACTTCATCTCGATACTCGCCCTGCCCGAGTCCACCAAAGAGTCGAGGAAGGGGGCTGTCTCAGAATGAGACAGCCCCCTTGAGTTTGTTCTGAGCATAGCCTCAGATGCAAAAGCTCCTGCCGGATGGTGCGCAACCGGAGCCTGATTACGTGTGTTGCAGAAGTGCCTAGCGAATGTAGACCACAGACTTCACAATATCGGCCTTGTTCTCGAGACTCTCGGTAAAGGCTCTCTGGACATCATCAAATTCGAATTCATGCGTAACGACGTCACGCACTGGGATCAAGCCGGAAGCGATGGCTTCGATGGCCAACGGATACAGATGACGATAGCGGAAGACCGTGTCGAACGTCAGTTCTTTGTCCATGGCAAGCTCGACCTGAAGATCGCGGTGGCCCTCCTTGCTATAACCGACCAGGACGATGTGGCTGCCCTTCTTCACATACTGGATTGCCTGGTTCGTAGTCGAAGCAAGACCTGCGGTCTCGATGACCAGATCGCAGCCTTTGCCGTACGTGAGCTCAAGAACACGGGCGACGACATCTTCGGTCGCTGCATTGATCGTCGCAAAAGCGCCGAGTTCGCGGGCTTTGGCCAAACGCTTGTCGATGACATCCACCACGATAACCTTCGAGATGCCTACAGCCTTGAGGGCCAGCAAGGACATCAGGCCGATGCAGCCTGTGCCAGTGACCACAGCGGTCTGGCCGATTGCAGCCTGTCCTTGCTTCGCGGCGTGCAGACCGACGGCCAAAGGCTCCACCATAGCCCCTTCGAGCGCGGTCAAGTGTTCCGGCAGTTTGAAGGACAGGGCGGCCGGGTGCGCGACATATTCCTGGAGAACACCATCCACCGGAGGCGTTGCGAAGAATACCACATCCGGACAAAGGTTGTACTTGCCGCTCTTGCAGAATTCGCACTCCCCACAGGTGATGCCAGGCTCTAGCGCAACTCGATCGCCTACCTTGAGATGAGTGACTTCCGGCCCCACTTCCACGACCACACCACTTGCCTCGTGCCCGAGCACAAAAGGCGGCTTGACAATGTAATTACCGATCCGGCCATGCTCAAAGTAGTGCAGGTCCGAACCGCAGATCCCCACTGCCTCTACTTTGACCAGGACATCTTGCGGACCCACCGCGGGGACCGCGCGTTCGGTGAACTCCAGCTGCTTGATATCGGTCATAATGGAAACTTTCATCTTATCTTGACTCATAAAAGGGCCTCCTGAATTTTACGATAATATTGGCAATGAACCTGCCGGTACATTCTATCTACCTAAAATCATACTATATTCTTGCTCTGTGATGTAGGTCCATTCAGCCACACAAAGAAAAACCGCCCCCCAGAGGAAGCGGTTTTCTCAATGATTACAGGACCTGATCAGAACAAGACTTAAGGAAGTTTGGACTGTTCATTGGCCATTTCAGAAGCAACAGCAGTATCGGCCATATTGGCAGCATGCTTGGCTTTGATATCGGCAATACCGGCCTGGACTTCGATCATCTTTTCTTTGGTAAGAGGATAGAACTTCATCGCTACTACGTTGAAGAGGAAGCCGATGATCGGCATACCGCAATAAGCAATGAGGGTGACCCAGAGGAGTCCATCGCTCAGCGGCGTGTTTTCGGTAGGCTGTACCACAGCAAAACCGACTACAGCGTACATCAAGGAAACGAATGTCGTCGTCAGAGAAGAA
>JAAYZH010000201.1 GCA_012514965.1 Clostridiaceae bacterium
GAGTCTATCCATCAGGCGGGAGTCGCTGCCGGCGAAGATCTTGAGCTTGCCCTTCTCGATGCCCTCGATGATCATGCCCGCTGCGATGTCAGCAGGGGTCGTCTTGTATTGCGCACCTTCTTTGGCCGCGGGCACTTTACCCGGAACATCGTTGCCGAGATTTGCGCTGATATTCGTGGCAACCGCGCCGGGGAAGACGACGGACACGTGGATGTTTGTGCCACGGACTTCGCCGTACAGGGCTTCAGTAAAGAGCTTGACGGCTGCTTTGCTGGCCCCGTACATAGCCTGGCCGGGTACGGGAAGGAAACCGCCCATCGATGACACGTTGACGATATGAGTCTCCTGGGTCGGGTCGAGCTCCTGCAGGACAGCTCGGGTCAGGTTAACGACGCCGTAGAAGTTGATGTTCATGACGCGATCGATGGTTTTGGGCGACAATTCCGCGAATTTCACGAAGGGCTGAATGATGCCGGCGTTGTTGATGACCCCATGCAAGCGGCCAAAATCCTGCTTAACAGTGCGCGGCAAGGCGGCTACCTGTTCCGGGTTTGCTACGTCGAGCTCGTACGTCTTGATCAGCTCGGGCACAGAGACCATGCTTGCGGTCTCGGCCAAAGTCGTCGCGTTAATGTCGCAGGCGGCTATATATACGCCTTTGCGGATTAGCTGGAGCGTCAGCTCGCGGCCCATACCGCTGCCGGCTCCGGTTACGATGAGTACTTTATCTTTGAGAGTAAACATTGTTTTCACCATCCTTAGTATCAATAAGCGCACCGTTGCACGGCGAATACGCGCGGCAGGCGATGCGTACGCTTGTGAGGAGGAATGTAGGCAGGCACGGCGGGAGATTTTTGGTTAGGGCTACTGTCGCACAGAACACCCAAAAATATACGGTAGAAATGGTGCAATAAAGAATTGACAAGCTTAGTGTTTTTCTCTTCTATTATAAAGTCATTCTGGCCAGAAGTTCAAATAATTATGCTTTCGCTGACAGACAGACGTTGCAAGAGAATAGTATCTTTGAATGTGGTACATACCAGAGTGGAATCACTCTCAACAAGAAATAGGGAGATCTATGAAGCGAATCATGCCTTTCATCCTGGCAATCGGGTTATTCATGCTCACGTCCTGTTCCCCTGCTCTGACTCAACGCGTCGCAAAGGGTGAGTCTTTCGAACTGCTGGTCGCAACCGACCTGCACTATTTGGCCCGAACCTTGCACGATGACGGCGAGGCCTTCACGAAGATGCTCGCAGCCGGGGATGGCCGGCTCTTACACTACATCGACGAAATCACCGATGCCTTCGTCCGGGATGTTATTCTGCGCAAACCCGAGGTCCTCCTGATCAGCGGCGACTTGACCTTCAACGGCGAAAAAGCCAGCCACCAGGCTTTGGCCAAAAAATTCGAGGAGATCGAAACGGAGGCTGGGACGCGTGTCTATGTTGTGCCCGGAAACCACGATATCGTCAACCCTCGAGCTCGTAGCTTCCGCGGAGATGAGGTCTACGAAACCTCTTCTGTTAAACCGCGCGAATTTGCTCGAATCTATCAAGACTTCGGCTATTCCGAAGCCACTTCGCGGGACAAGAAGACTTTGAGCTACCTGGCCGCGCCGTCCGAAGATGTCTGGCTGCTGATGCTTGATACCACCCAGTACGTCGAGCACAAAGGCCTGATCCCGACGACCGGCGGCAAAGTCGAGGCGGACACGCTGGACTGGATCCTCAAATGTGTCTCTGAGGCTGAGGAGGAGGGCGTACAGCTTGTCACCGTCATGCACCACAACCTCTACAATCACAGCAAGGTGCTTTATCGAGGCTACACGCTCGATAATGCCGCAGAGCTGAGGGCTGTTCTGGCGGAGCTCGACCTGAATCTGGTCTTGAGCGGACACGTCCACATTCAGGATATCAAGACCAAAGACGAATCCGGCACCCTCTTGCATGACATCGCCACGAGCGCTCTCAGCTCATATCCGGTCCAGTATGGTGTCCTGGCGTACAAGTCCTCAGAAGGTTTCTTGTACAGCACCGACCGAGTGGACGTGTCCGGCTGGGCGAGGGAGAACGCACCTGCCAATGTCGATCTGGTGGATTTTGCCAAATATGCCCAAGCATACTTTGCCAGTCATTCCTATGATCTGGCATATTCGGGCCTGGCGGATCTTGAGTTCTACGCCGAGACAGAACTTGTGCACATGGCTGAGACCATGAGCTTGTTGAATGTGCATTATTTTGGCGGCACAGCTGCCCAAGTTTTGGCGGAGGTTGAGGCTATGCCGGGATACCGTTTGTGGCAGGATGAGGATCTTGGATTCTTGCATGAGTATGTATGGAGCATGATGCAAGATGTTGTGACGGATCACAACTTTGTGCGCGTTCCGTTGCAACAACGGTAGCATTCGCACTTCTCCAACGCGCGAAATAGATCCAACCATCGCGGTTGCGTCCCAGCTCATCTTGCCGCAAGATAAATAGAGATATCTCTACTCAATTTTACTAATGGAGGCATAAAATGAAGTTTATTTGGAGCACACTGCATGTGAACGACCTGGAAGAGTCGGTGAGATTCTATCAGGATATTGTGGGTCTTGAGGTAGACCACCGCTTTCACGCCGGACCCGGCAAGGAGATTGTTTTCCTGGGTAACGGCGAGACAAAGGTAGAGCTGATCCAGGAAGACGGCCGCGCCAGGACTTCGGTAGGCCCAGATATCTGCTGGGGCTTCGAGGTCGAGTCCGTGGACGCGATGCTCGAGACCTTGAAAGAGAAGGGCATCCCCGTGGACAGCGGTCCTTTCTCGCCGAATCCTTTCCGCAAGTTCTTTTACATTCTGGATCCGAACGGCATGAGGATTCAGTTCGTCGAGAACCTGCAGAGGAGCTGATTTCCGTCTGGTCTTGGCGATACCGCGACGGCCAAAAAGATTTCAAAATAAAAAAAGAAAACCATAGCATTCCCAAAGCGATTGCGGGAGTGCTATAATTCTTTGTATGTTTTAAATAAAGTTTGCCTATCATAAATTTGAGGGTGATCTTCATTGTATCAGCGGAGACTAGGGCTTGTCAACAGGTGATTTTCACCAAGGAGGGTGCACATGACGAAGTACATTTTTGTTACCGGAGGCGTGGTTTCATCACTGGGCAAAGGCATCACGGCGGCTTCTTTGGGCAGACTGCTGAAGGATCGCGGCCTCAAGGTCGCCATGCAGAAATTTGACCCGTACCTGAATGTCGATCCAGGTACGATGAGCCCATACCAGCACGGAGAAGTATTCGTGACGGAGGACGGGGAGGAGACGGATCTGGATCTGGGCCATTACGAGCGTTTCGTCGATGAGAACTTGAGCAAAGGCAGCAATGTGACCACGGGCAAAGTCTACGGCTCGGTGATCGCGAAGGAGCGTAAAGGGGAGTACCTGGGCGCGACGGTACAGGTGATCCCGCACATCACGAATGAGATCAAGCGTCGTATTCAGCGTGTCGAGACGGAACGGGAGGTCGATGTGGTGATCACCGAGATCGGTGGTACGGTGGGGGACATTGAGTCGTTGCCATTTCTGGAGGCGATTCGCCAGGTCAAGGGTGACCTCGGGAGGGAGAATGTCTGTTATATTCACGTGACGCTGGTGCCGTATTTGGCCAAAGCCGGCGAGCTCAAGACCAAGCCGACACAGCATTCTGTGAAAGAATTGCGCAGTATCGGGATTCAGCCGGATATCATCGTCTGCCGCTCGGAGAAGACGTTGTCGCAGGATTTGAAGAACAAGATCGGGCTGTTTTGCGACATGGATGGACGGTCGGTAATCCAGAACTTGGATGCTGATTACTTGTACGAGGTGCCGCTGCTGCTGCGGGCGGAGGGGCTGGACAGTCTGGTCTGCGAGAAGCTGGGCCTTAATTGCCAGGTGGGCGACAGCCGTGAATGGCGGCAGATGGTCGACCGGATGAAGCATTTGTCCAGAACGGTGCGGATCACGCTGGTGGGGAAATATGTGGAGATTCATGACGCGTATTTGTCGGTGGCCGAGGCCTTGCGTCATGGCGGCCTTGCAAATGATGCCCGTGTGGAAATCACCTGGCTGGATGCGGAAAGAGTCAACGACGGCAACGCGGCGGAACTTCTGGCAGAGGCAGAGGGGATTCTTGTGCCCGGGGGTTTTGGCGACAGGGGAATCGAGGGGAAGATCACTGCGATACGGTATGCTCGAGAACACAAGGTGCCGTTCTTTGGCATATGTCTGGGCATGCAGTGCGCGGTGATTGAGTTCGCGAGACATGTCGCGGGTCTCGGTGACGCACATAGTTCGGAGTTTGATGCGGTAACTCCGGAGGCCGTGATTGATCTGCTGCCGGAGCAAAAGAACATCGAGGACCTCGGCGGGACTATGCGCTTGGGAGCGTATCCTTGTGTGTTGACCGAGGGGAGTCTGGCTGCGAATGCCTATGGCGAGCGTGAAATAGAGGAGCGGCATCGCCACAGATATGAGGTCAACAATGATTTCCGCGACACGCTTGTGAAAGCCGGACTTCGGATTTCCGGGACCAGCCCGGATGGCAGACTGGTGGAGATTGTGGAGCTGGCGGATCATCCCTGGTTCGTCGGCACGCAGTTTCACCCGGAACTGAAGTCTCGTCCGAACCGGCCGCAGCCTTTGTTCAGGGCGTTTATCCAGGCGGCGCTCGGGCACGGTGATGGTGATATAGAATAGCCTGTATAAAGCATCAGGGAAGGCTGAAATGGTCGTTAGCCGAACAGGATTTTGTCTATGTTATAATTATCGAAAAAAGTTTGGAGTTTCGGAATGATCGGTTTGAACAGTGTTTTTAATTTGGTTGACATGGCTTTGCCAATTGTCATGAATATCCTCTACGCAATTGTGGTCCTGGTGGTGGGCCTGCTCGTGATCAAATGGATTTCGAATCGAGTTACGGCTGTGGTTGATAAGAAGAAAGTCGACCCTACATTGAAGCCCTACATCAAGTCGGCGGTAAGTATTGGTTTGAAAGCGCTGCTGATTGTGGCGTTGATTACGATTCTAGGGATTCCCACGACCTCATTCGTAGCCCTTTTCGGTGCGGCCGGCTTGACGATCGGTCTTGCTTTCCAGGGAACACTGACGAATTTTGCAGGGGGGATTTTGCTCTTGGCGACGAAGCCTTTCAAGGTGGGCGACTACATCGAGGCTGCAGGCTATAGCGGCAGTGTCGAGGCGACACAGATTCTCTACACAGATCTGGTTACATTTGACAACAAAGTCGTCCGCATTCCCAATGGAAGTCTCTCGAATGAGAGCATTGTCAACTATTCGGAGAAGGAAACACGTCGGGTCGACATGAAGTTCAGTGCCTCTTATACTGAAGATTCGGCTAAAGTCATTCGGATTCTGAGCGAAATTGTTGCTGCCCATCCCCTGGTTTTGGCCGAGCCCGCGCCATTTGTCCGCATGGTTGAGCATGCCAACAGCGCTGTGATCTATGCTGTGCGCACCTGGGTGAAGAACGCGGATTACTGGACAGTGAACTTCGATGTTGTGGAACAGGTGAAGAAACGGTTCGATGAAGAAAACATCGAGATTCCATTCCCGCAAATGGATATACACATGGATCAGCTGCTGCCGAAGCAGTAAGCACCTGAGCGTCAGGCTAAAGACGAGCACAGATGCCTCCCGCCTGCCCGGCAGATGGGAGGTTTTTTTGGAGAAAAGATTGGGGCGCGGGTGTTTGTTGTCAAGGGCATGTCACTGTGTTATAAATCAGCTTGTTTTATCGCTGAATCGGGCCGGAGACACTTAGAGTAGAGAAGGAGATGTATGGGACAGTCGCTTGGACGGGAGTTCGCGAAATACAGCAGTGCCAACATCCTGGGCATGGTAGGGATTTCGCTTTATATTCTGGCTGATACTTTCTTTATTGCACAGACTACCGGCCCACTGGGGCTCACGGCGCTAAACCTTTCGATTCCTGCTTACAGTGTGATGCACGGCCTGGGCCTGATGATCGGCATCGGCGGGGCGACACGCTTCAGCATCGCGCAGTCGCAGGCGGATAAGCGTACGGCCAGCAGAGCCTTTGTTCTGTCGATCAAGGCGGGGCTTGTTTTGGCGATCGTCCTGCTTATGCTGGGATTCGTGGGGGCGGAGACTCTGGCAAAGCTGCTGGGCGCTGACGGTGAAACGCTGTCGAATACCCGTACCTATGTGGGCACGCTTCTGCTGTTTGCGCCGCTTTTTGTTCTCAATAATATTTTGCTGGCCTTTCTGCGGAACGATCGCCAGCCCAGGCTGGCCATGATGTCTATGCTGGCCGGCAGCCTGTCGAACATTGTCCTGGACTATATTTTTATGTATCCGCTGGGGCTGGGGATCTTCGGCGCGGCTTTGGCCACCGGTATCGCTCCCTTGATCGGCATAAGTATAGCCCTGGGACACTTCCTCAAGCAGAAGAAGCTGATGGCGTACCTGCCAAAGCCTTCGGAATGGTCCGGCTTGCCGGATCTTCTCAGCTTGGGTTCGTCGGCACTGGTCATCGAACTTTCTTCGGGTGTGGTGCTCTTTACCTTCAACTGGGTGATTCTCGGCCTTGAGGGGAATGAAGGAGTGGCCGCCTTCGGAATTATCGCGAATCTGGCGATTGTTGGCATTGCGATTTTCACCGGTTTGGCCCAGGGGACCCAGCCGCTGGCCAGCAAGTATTACGGCTTGAATAAGCCGGATCTGCTCAAGAAGGTTACGAAGTTCGCCCTGCTGAC
>JAAYZH010000202.1 GCA_012514965.1 Clostridiaceae bacterium
CGGACGAATCCAATCCATAAACCACACGGTATCCTGAAAAGCCAGAATATTGAGGCCGAAAATGTGGCGCAGATCGTATATTGTGTGATGTCCCATCATAAGTACTATGGCCAGGCCGCGCAGGAAATCCAATTCGGGGATTCTGTGCCCCTGCAGATATTTCGTCTTGCTATCCACTTGTAACCTCCCAGGTTCTTCTTGCTTCTCTTAGTAGAGTATAACGTTCTAATTATAATAAAACAGACAGCCCGGAGGCGGGCTGCCTGATACAAAAACCATCATAACAAATCCTGAGGACGATTATGTCTAGAGAGAGTTGACCACTTTGCGTAAATTGGCCATACCGTTATGGTCCTCAGCCTGGGCTGAGCCGTCGGACAAAGCTACATGCTGCGGTGAAATCACAAAAATCAAGCTGGAGACCGCCAGGACTCTGCCGCCCAAGGCAAAAGCCGAACCGGTCAGGAAATCGATGATACGCTGGGCTAAGCGATGATCTGCTTCCTCAAAATTACAAATCACAACCTTGCCTGCTCTGATCTCATTGGCGATCTGCTGGCCATCCTCCATGGACTGCGGCTTCATTACAGACAGCTGCTGCGTGCCGATGCGACTGAAATCTACCACATGTGGCTGCGCCGGACCCGGTTTGCGAATGGTCGGGGAAACGGAATCATCCACGGTAAAAGTCTTGCGGGTCTTCTGAGGAGCCACTTCCTCCTCTTCTTCTTCCATATATGAAGACAAATAGTCTTCGTCTTCGTAATTATTAAAAAAGAGTTTAACCTTGTCTACGATTCCGGCCATTGTGTGTGTCCTCCTTGGTTCGATGTGTCCATTATAGGTGTACACATAGCAAAGAACAAGTCCATGTCTCGTAGAATTTTTCCATTGTAACTATAACGTAATATTCAGAGACAATCGGCAATAAAGGCCTAATTTTGGGCTTTCTGCCCAAATTCGCAGGAGATATCAGTATTCCCGCTGTCCGAGGAGGGCGGATCCGATTCGCAAGTGTGTCGCTCCGCAGCGGACAGCAACTTCAAAATCCTCTGTCATACCCATGGACAGGCAGGTAAAATTACTTCCATCAGTCGACGGAAGGGCATTTTGTGCCTGAACAAGTAATTCTCTGACACCTGAAAATGTTTCTTCAAGCCTTTCGGGTGTAGCGCCCTGCTCTGCCATCGTCATCAATCCGCTGATGTGCAGCCCGGGCAGCGCAGCCAGCTGCGGCAGTACACGCAGCAAGTCAGCTGGACGAAAGCCTTGTTTGCTCGCTTCACCTGAATAATTGACCTGCAGAAGAATATGTTCTGTCAAGGAACGGCCTTCCGCCTGCCGGGAGATTTCCCTCGCGAGACGCTCACTGTCGACTGAATGAATCAACGCGGTTTTACCGCTGATGTACTTGACTTTGTTACGTTGCAGCGTGCCGATCAGGTGCCAGCGGGGATTCAAGCCTTGTTCTGCCATCTGCTCGATTTTGGGCAAGAGTTCTTGGACACGGTTTTCTCCGAAATCTCTTTCGCCCAGGCTGTATAAGGCCAAAGCATCCGTCCAAGGGTGATTCTTCGTCACTGCCACCAGTGAAACTTCCTCCGGACTGCGGCCTGCTGCCAGGCAGGCAGCATCAATCCTTTCGCGCACACTGCTCAAGGCCCAAGCAAGCTCCGACCGCCTATCCACCCAATTCACCGGCATATTCTCAAAATATTCAGGTTTAGCCGCCAATTTGTTCACCTGCTTTGACCGCATTCGGGTTTTGGACAATGATACTGCCCTCCCGCAATTCGTAGGTAGCACCGATCGGGGATGAGATGATGGCGTAGTTTTCGTCCATTCGCTGAACCTCCACGGACTCTTCATAAATGTAGCCCGAACGCAACAGCATCACTGTGCCTTTGGCATAATTGCCGGAGCCATCGAAAACCAAAGCCTCCCTGGGGATTTTCAAGCCCCGATCAGACTCCAAGAGAATCCTGCCTCTCACCACCCGCTGTGTGATCAAAGGTTCCAATTCTGACTCCGTACGGAGAATGACAATTAGTTTGCCGTCCTCTTCTTTGGCCTGGATGAGCTCACAATTATCGATGCTTATACCCTCGTCCGCCAGATCGAGCGCATATCGACGGTCCAAGGGGAAATCCACAGCCTTCTGGCCCGGCAGAACGAAGACGAAATGCTGATAGATATCACGCACCAGGAAGGCAATATGTTCGCCCTTGCGCACCTCCCGCGAAGGACTGAAATGCTGGAAATTCTGCTGACCAGTCATTTGTTCCAGAGCCGCGGCAGACTTCGTGAGAATATTTTCGCCGTTAAGCGTGCCGGCCAAAGCATCCGGATTGTAGCTAATAATACCGCTCTCTGGTGATTGCAAATCTTTGGCCGCCGAGGCAAGCTTCTCCTCAGCCTTAGCCTTGCGCTCGAACAAAACTTCCAGAGCTGCATCGTCGAAATCTATGTCCAGAAGTCGAGCGTTTCGAGCGTCAATCATCACCTGAATCCGATCCGCCAGTCGTTCACCAGAGATCAAGTCTGCTTTCGCGTCAAGCATGCGCAACTGATTCACCAGCGGGAGAAGCTTCGCATCAGTAGACGTAAACTCCGTCTCCGCTGCCGCCATACCGCCTTCGGCAATCAGCTCCAGCTGCTTGGTAGACAGTTCGAGATTGATAGTCGCCAGCTCATCCCAGATATCTTCACCGGCAGGTGCAAGCACACGCCCAAGGACAGCGTCCTTGCGTACCTTCTCGCCGTCATTGGCAGCGGCTTGGAACATACCGGCTGCCGGAGCGCTGAGAATTCGCTCATCTCTGACAATCAGGGCATCTCCGTAAATTTCATTGAAGATCGTGCCTCTCTGGACAATGAATAATTTCGGGTTCGGAGCCGTGCTGCGAATAATCATCTGAATCATGGCCAAAGTAAGTACTAGCGTCACAAGCACAAAACTGCTCATCGTCAAAAGACGTTTCCTGGCGTTCCGCTTCTCCTGCTGCTCCAGACGTTGCTGCGGCGAGACGGGTCGTTTCACCTTGCGCTTGCGGCGCTGGGGTGTCTCGCTCTCTGCCTTCCTCATTCTCTCTTCCTCCGCATGGCTTCCGCAGCCGCCATGGCTGCGAGTTTTATATTCTCATACACTATACCACCTTGCATGAAAGCAGTATAAGGCGCACGCAGCGGTCCATCCGCGCTCAGTTCCATCGATGACCCCTGGACAAAGGCACCTGCCGCCATAATCACAGGAGAATCATATCCCGGCATATCACCCGGCACAGGACTGACAAAGCTGTCGACAGGTGACGACGCTTGAATCGACTTGCAAAAGGCAATCAACTCATCCGCCGTATCAAAGCGCAGAACCTGAACGATATCAGAACGATGGTCAAAGGGGCCGGGAGAAGTCTCATAACCGAGTTTCTCAAGAAGAGCAGAAGTAAAAACCAGCCCTTTCAGGCATTCACCCACCACATGAGGAGCCTGGTAGAAGCCTTGGGCCATCTGCCTTGTGAAACCCAGTGTCGGCCCGATCTCCGATCCTACGCCCGGAGCGGTCAAACGCTGCGCGGCCTTCTCGACCAGATCAGCGCGACCGGCAACATAACCCCCGGTTTGCGCAATTCCGCCGCCTGGATTCTTGATCAATGAACCCGCCACTAGGTCTACACCGACCTCACAAGGTTCGCGATCATCGACAAATTCGCCATAGCAGTTATCGCAGACAATCACCAGATCGGGGTTCACCGCGCGGCAAGTCCTGACAACCTCTGCGATTTCATCGATCAGCAAGGCCGGACGATTCATGTAGCCGCGTGAACGCTGTATCCAGATCATGCGAGTTTCAGGTCTGATCGACCCAGGCAAAAGCTTGAAGTCGACGTGCCCTTCTTGGGTCAAAGGCAAAGCGCGGAAATGGATATCGAAATCCGCCAAGGAGCCTTGGTCCTGGCCCTCTAGGCCACGCCCCAGAACCGGCTGCATGGTGTCATAAAGCTCACCTGCCACAGACAAAATCTCGTCACCGGGTCTCAGAATACCGAAAAGGCACAGCGACAAGGCGTGTGTCCCGGAACTGATCTGCCATCTTACCAAAGCCTTTTCCGCGCCCATTGCTTTCGCATAGGCTTCTTCCAGGCGCATACGGCCGCGATCATCGTAACCGTAGCCGGAGCTGCCCCCAAGGTCACTTTCCGAAAAGTGAGCCGATTGCAGAGCCGCCAGCACCTTGAGCTGGTTGACAGCCCGCACTGCTTCGATCTTGCGAAACTGTGATTGGACTTGCTCCTCTGTCTCTCCTGCGAGTTCAATAATCGCCTGGGAAATCCCCCAGTTTGTGTAATAATCATGAATCGTCATCCGAAATCCAATTCCTTCTATGTATGTCACCTGTTCTACATTGCAGGTGCAAAAGCGAAAAGCAGCC
>JAAYZH010000203.1 GCA_012514965.1 Clostridiaceae bacterium
CGGCATTGGAGCTTTCGACGACTACGACTACCGCGTCCTGACAATAGACACCGGATTCCAGCGCGTCGGCAACGGTCTCTTCAGCTTTGAAGTCACGAGAGGCGAAGCCGATCTCGGCAGCGTTCGCGCTGTCTTTCTCTTCACCGAGTGTGCGCTTGAAGCCGTCACCGGAACCGGTCTGATTCATGACAAACTGGAAGTTGCCTGCCAGCGGCTGAAAACTCTCCAGAGCTGCCTTAAGGGTCTTGTCCACAGAGGTAGAACCGGCTGTGCGGAGGGTCAGACCGGAATTGTCCTGCGCGGCAATCGCGTGATTCGCTGCCAGCTCTTCCCAGGCCGTTCCGCCTGCTACGTCCGTGATACCACCCTCCAGGGCGACGACTTCGCGGCCTTCAGTAGAATTATTGAGGTAGTCGAGGAAGGCCAAAGTCAGCGCCTTGATCTCTTCGCTCTCGAAATCATCCTCGGCACGTGTGGTGTAGCTGAACGGTCTCTTCAGTGAGTAGCTGCCGTCGAGAACATTCTCTTCCGTCGCTTCGACGCCTTCGAAGCTGACTGCCTTGAGGTTGTTCGCTTCGAAGTCTGTGGTCAAAGACACGTAGCCGACCGCATTCTTATCCTGCCCTACTTTTGCGGCCATGTCACCGTTACCGGAAGTCTCAGCTGCTCCGGCAGTGAGCTCACCTTCGAAACCAATCAGTTCTTCGAAGGCGCCGCGGGTGCCGGAACTGGAGTCACGGGTGTAGACATTGATGGCGCCCGTCATGGCTGTAGGGGCAGCCGTTGTACCGCTGTCGGCGGTCGTGGTTTCGGTCGAACCGCAGGCGGCCAGGCTGGCAGTCGCCAGAACAGCGGCAATTCCGGTGCTCATGATCTTTGTAAGTTTCTTCATCTTATTTTCTCCTTAGTTATACTGATATTCGTATCTTGAACTTCTCTTTTTATATATCAGGCCTCTTGTCTGATGGCCAAATACACTTTCAGTCTACGCCGCCCTTGTTAAGTTCAGGTTAAGGCGAGCTTAAAGATCACTCCATATGACTTAACATAGTTCAAAAGCATAAAATTACGGAAATAATGGTCCGTCTGGCGCGCGGTTTGCTATCATGAATGCTGAGACGAACGCTACTCCGGCCGGGCGGCCGGTCTGCAAGGAGAACACAATGAAACTTTCTCTGCTGATTCCGTTTTACAACGAAGAGGAACAGTTGAAACATACACTTGATACCGTACGCCCCATTCTGCGGAGCGTCACGCAGGACTATGAGATCATCGCTGTGGACGATGGTTCCCGTGATCGCACTTGGGAAGTCTTAAGCGACGAAGCCCGTCGCGACCCTCGAGTTCACGCTATCCGTTTTTCGCGGAATTTTGGCAAAGAAGCCGCAATCTGCGCAGCCATGGAAGCCGTGCAAGGCGATATCGCTATCCTCATGGACGGCGACCTGCAGCACCCGCCGCGCTACATTCCTGAGATGGTTCGCTTGTGGAAGGAGGAGGGCTATGATGTCGTGGAAGGCGTCAAGGCTTCGCGCGGCAAAGAAAATCTGCTTTACAAGGCAGTAGCGGGTTCCTTCTACCGGATCTTCAGCAAAATGAGCGGCGTTGACATGGACAATGCCTCCGACTTCAAGCTTCTGGATCGTAAAGTCGTGGATGCCTGGAACCGCCTGGGCGAGCATAACACTTTCTTTCGCGGCCTGAGCTCCTGGCTGGGCTACAAGCGTTACGAGCTGCCGTTCGTGGTGGAAGAGCGTGAGTTTGGCCAGAGCAAGTGGAATTTCCGCGGTCTCTGGCGTCTCAGCACAAACGCGATGTTCTCGTTTTCCACCGTGCCCCTGACCTTCGTAACCGGTATCGGCGTAGTCTTTCTCCTGATGGCCTTCATCATCGGCGTCATCACCCTGATTCGCTATTTCAACCACACAGCCGTGGAGGGCTTCACGACGGTCATTCTTCTGCTCCTGATCTCCGGCGGCGCCACGCTCTTGAGTCTGGGCCTGATCGGCACGTATATTGCCCGGATATATGATGAGGTCAAAGGCCGGCCCCGCTACCTTAAGATGACCGAGATCAATCCCTCCCCCCTCGGTGCGGCCTCTGAACCGGCCGACGAGGTCTAAGCATGATTGCCCTGGTCTACATCCTGGCCGCCTGGGGGCTGGGCTACCGTTTACGGAGCTGCCTGCTGCCGCGTCCGGACTTTGTCGACAGTTTATCGGAGCAAACACCGGCCCTGCGCAAACTACCGCGCAGTCTGCTCCTCCTGCCTATGGATCTGCTGATCGGCCTGACGCTGGGCACCACCGTGGTCTATTTCGCCGCCCGCCTGCTCGGCTATTTCTTCCCGGCCGGCAACTGGTTCCCGGGCGCTCTGCTCTGGGGACTGTGCCTGTGCCTGCTCGGCTTGTTCCTCCTGCGGATCAGCAAACTCGCGAAGGGCGGAGACGCAATCCAGCGCGGAGGGCGCAGGCTCTTCCCCACCCTCATCGTTGTGTCCTCTAGTGTTCTCCTGCTGGCCTTTGCCCTGTTCCTGACCCGGAAGACCTACTTCCTCGAAGGGCAGACCCTGCAGGCCGGTTATACGGTCTTCAGTGACCTCTCCCCCCACAGTGCGCTGGTGCGCAGCTTCGGAGCCGGGGGCAAACTTCTCACCGACTATCCGCATTTTGCGGGGGCCGGCCTGAATTACCACTTCTTCTTCTACTTCCTTGGGGGTATCTTGAACGCCGGCGGCCTGCCGCTGGACTGGGCAATCAATCTGCCGTCCATCCTTGGCACCCTGGCCTTTGGCTCCGCCCTGGGCTATTCGGCTGTGCTACTGAGCGGCAAGGTCTACGCCTGGCCTTTGAGCCTCTTGCTCTTTGCCTTCCGCAGTTCGTTTTCGGGCTTTGTTCTCTTCTTCGAGCATCTTGCCATGGGGCTGACCTGGTCCGAGGCCTTGGAGC
>JAAYZH010000204.1 GCA_012514965.1 Clostridiaceae bacterium
CCGATGCCCTTGCCTCCTCGCGCATTGAGCTCGCTAACGATACGGGCATTGGTGTTGCCGATCACGACTTCACGGATGATGTCGATGCTCTCGGCAGTCGTGACACGAAGGCCGTCGCGGAATTCACTCTTGACGCCCGCGCGCTCGAGGGCTGCCGTAATATCCGGGCCGCCGCCGTGGACCAGGACGGCGTTAATTCCTACATACTTTAAGAGGGTAATGTCAGACATGACCTTGCCAAGCAGGTCGTCGTCCGTAATCGCATTGCCGCCGTATTTGATAACGACGGTTTTACCCGCGAGCGAGCGGATGTAGGGTAATGCTTCAATCAGAACTTCGGCTTTGCGGAGCGCTGAAAGCTCAAACAGGTCAGTTGCTGCTGATTTCTCTTCCATAATGCCTTCCTTTATCTTGTTTGCCTTTTGCGGCTGTTCTATTGTCATTCAGTTTAGATGAACTGCGGGAGCATGGTGAGGCCGGTGTCTTCCGGGAAACCATAACGGCAGTTCAGGGCCTGGATGGCTTGCGCCGCTGCTCCTTTGCCCAAATTGTCCAGGGCAGAGAACAGCTTAACGCAGCCGGTTTCCTGGTCCAAGACTGCGGCGATATCGACATGATTGGTGCCGATGAGAGGGCGAGTCTGGGGCAGTTGCTTGCCGGACAGAACCCGGACAAAGCAGTCTTCTTTATAGTAGTCCTGAAGAAGTGTCGTGAGTTCGGCCTGGCTGAGCTCGATGCCCGGTTTAGGCCGGACATACATGGAGGCCAGCATGCCGCGACGGATCGGGGCAAGATGAGGGGTGAAGATCACTTGCGTATGGTTGCCGCTGAGGCGGAGGAGCTGCTCGCGTATTTCGGCCTGATGTCGATGACCGGTGACGCCGTAGGGCTTCAGATTCTCAGCCATTTCGCTGAAACTAAACAGAGGGTCACTCGAACGGCCGGCGCCGCTGGTGCCAGAGTAGGCATCGATGATGATAGAGTCCTCTTCGATAAGGCCGGCTTCTAATAAAGGTACCAGTGGAGTGAGGCTGCAAGTGGGATAGCAGCCGGGGTTGGCGATCAGATCAGCAGTCTTGAGCTCATCGCGATATTGCTCAGGCCAGCCATATACAGCCTGCTCGAGCAACTCCGGGCAGGGGTGTGTCAGTTTATATGTCTTTTCGTATAGAGCCAGATCTTTGAAGCGGAAGTCTCCGCTGTGATCCAGCAAAACGATACCCCGGCCATGCATTTTGCTTACCCAAGCCGAAGACACACCATGAGGCAAGGCGGTAATAACCAAATCACAATTGGCGGCAAACTCCTCCGGACCTGCAGCGGTTAGAACGAGATCGGTTTGGCCGGTGAGAGCGGGATTGTATTCACTTAGTGACTGGCCGGCGTAGCTTTGTGAACCCGCCATTACAAGTTCGAAGGCGGGGTGCAAAAGAAGCAGGCGGATCAGTTCCATGCCTACGTAACCTGTAGCGCCGGCTACGCCGACGCGGATCGGCTCGAGTGCCTCTCCTAAACTTGCTGCTGTATGACTCATGACGGGCTCCATTTCTTCAGTGAGAGCAACAAGCCCCCAGCGTGATCGTGTAAAAACAGTTTATACTATTCCTATAAAGTTCGCGAAAGGCCTGCAGGCATATTCAGTTGAATACGGCTAAGATTTCTCACGATTCTGGCACTATGCGATAAATTCTCTGCATTATAGAGCGATACAGCTTATGTGACAAGAGATTATTAAATAAAAAACGCATAATATACAAAATACGTAGTTCTCAATACAGATGTATAAATATGTGTTGTGTAATTTGTGAAAAAAATCTCCCAAAGATTCGGCACTTTTTCGAGCCGCAAATCCGTCTGGCAATTCTCCGACAAAATCCCCGCTTTATACTGTTTTAGGATTGCAAAAGCCGTGAAATGTGAACAAAACCAGGAGCGGAGTCCACAAAACTACCCCGAAAAAGCCTTGATAAATGGCTCTTCGTCAAAAATCGAGCCTGTAATTTGTGAACTTTCTCATATAGTTTTAACTTGTGGTCAATGGTATAGTTTACACAGACATCAAGCAAATGCGCGTCTATAAATGGAGGTTAATTTATGGCAAATGTTATTTTGAAAAACGTATACAAGAGATACGACGGCGGCGTGGTCGCGGTTTCAGACTTTAATCTGGATATCGCTGATAAGGAATTCATCATTTTGGTCGGTCCTTCCGGCTGCGGTAAGTCCACCACCCTGCGTATGATCGCCGGTCTCGAAGAAATCAGCGACGGTGAAGTTTACATCGGCGACAAGCTGGTGAACGATGTACAGCCCAAGGACAGAGACATCGCCATGGTTTTCCAGAACTATGCTCTTTATCCACATATGACCGTATTTGACAACATGGCATTCGGCCTGAAGCTCCGCAAGACTCCGAAGGATGAGATCAAGCGTCGCGTCGGTGAAGCAGCTAAGGTTCTCGAGATCGAACACTTGCTCGATCGTAAGCCCAAGGCTCTTTCCGGTGGTCAGCGTCAGCGTGTTGCTCTCGGCCGCGCTATCGTCCGTAACCCCAAGGTCTTCCTGATGGACGAACCTCTGTCGAACCTCGATGCTAAGCTCCGTGTTCAGATGCGTGTTGAGATCACCAAGCTGCATCAGCGTCTGGCTACCACCTTCATCTATGTTACGCATGACCAGACCGAAGCTATGACGATGGGTTCCAGAATCGTAGTTATGAAGGACGGCTTCATTCAGCA
>JAAYZH010000205.1 GCA_012514965.1 Clostridiaceae bacterium
GGACTGATCGCGGTAGCCATTACTTTCCATAAAGACTTCACCACCCGATACTGCAACAGCTTGTCCATCAAGCAGTTGCGCTTCGATGATATTGCGGCTGCCTTCGACGTAGGTAAACGTAGCGCGATCGACTGCTGCTGCGTTCTCACCCTTGAGCCACAAGCCATATCGATCCAGGCCGATGTTGAAGGCAATAAACACAGCTGCGAAAATTGCCACTGCCTGAATAATAATGGACATAATCATCTCAGGATTGAGGATTTTGTCCGTGCTCTTACGGGGCTTCTGCAGCATAATATCCGGTTCGGCTTTCTCACGTCCCAGGGCCAAGGCTGGGAAAGAGTCTGTAATCAGGTTCAGCCACAACAGCTGAATTGGCAGCAAAGGCGTCAGATCCGGGCCCATCACCAGCATCGTGATGAAGATGACAAGAATTTCACCGACATTACAGGACAGCAGGAAGCCGACAAACTTGCGGATGTTGCTATAGATAACACGGCCTTCTTCGACCGCTTGGACGATCGTCGCGAAATTGTCGTCCGTCAAGATCATATCTGCCGCGCTCTTCGCTACTTCAGTGCCGGTAATGCCCATCGCTACACCAATGTTCGCGCGCTTCAGGGCAGGAGCGTCGTTGACACCGTCACCGGTCATCGAAGCAATATGGCCATGCGACTGCAGCGCTTCGACGATACGAACTTTGTGTTCAGGAGATACACGAGCATAGACAGCTGTCTTCTCACAGGCAATACGTAGATCGGAGTCGCTCATCTTTTCGAGCTCCGCCCCGGTCATGACGTTGTCCCCGTCCTTCATGAGGCCGAGATCTTTGGCAATCGCCACAGCGGTTTCCTTGTAATCACCTGTGATCATGACTGCGCGGATACCTGCTCCTGTGCAGACCGCGATCGCGTCGCGAGCTTCCGGACGGGCTGGATCGATCATGCCCATCAAGCCGGCGAAGATCATGTTTGTCTCTACATTCTCGAAATTTCCATCTTCGTGAATGCTGTAAGCAAAGGATAAAACGCGAAGAGCAGTGCGGGCGAAGGCCGAATTCGAAGCCAGAATCGCTGTTTTGCGCTCGGCGGTCAAAGGCACAACGCCATCTGCTGTCATCTCATGGGAGCAGCGGTCCAGAACGATATCCGGAGCGCCTTTGGTCAAGGCAACCTTGCCTTCCGGGAAGCCGTCATGGAAGACCGTCATCATTTTGCGGTCGGAGTCAAACGGCAGGTCACCCAGACGGGGATGCTGCTTATCAAGTTCGCTGCGGATGGCTCCGAATTTACCCGCGACAGAAAGCATAGCGCCTTCAGTCGGATCGCCGATCATCTGCCAGCTGCCATCTTCTTTGTGCTGCAGTTCTGCTTCGTTGCAAAGGGTCGCAATTTCCATAAGGCGCTGCAAGATTGGATTATCTTGCACCGGCGCTCCTTCCGGACTCGTAATTTCGCCATTCGGTTCATAGCCTCCGCCGCTCACAGTGAACAAATTGTCACCTGCATATAGGCGAGTTACGGTCATTTCGTTCTGGGTCAGGGTTCCCGTTTTATCTGAGCAGATTACGTTAACAGATCCCAGTGTCTCAACAGCCAGGAGGCGCTTGACGATGGAATTACGCTCGGCCATGCGATTCATTCCCAGTGCGAGTACGATCGTCACAACAGCGGATAGTCCCTCAGGAATGGCTGCCACGGCCAAAGAAACAGCTGTCATAAACATGTCGAGAACATCGCCGTTGCGCATCACACCTACGATAAAGGTGATCACAACTACCGCGACACAGAAAATCGCCAGGTAGGTGCCCAGCTGATTAAGATTAATTTGCAGTGGTGTCAGTTCCTGCTTCATGCCGGTTAAACGGCCGGCGATTTTGCCCATCTCCGTCTTGCTGCCGGTGCTGACCGCAATCGCGGTACCGCGACCATACGTCACAGCTGTTGAACTGAACAGCATATTCTCGCGGTCGCCGATGCCAAGCTGTTCAGCAGAGGTAAAGTTGGCGTCTTTCTCGACGGGGACGGATTCGCCGGTCAGGGCAGACTCATCAGCCTTGAGGTTCGATCCTTCAATTAAGCGGCAATCTGCCGGAACGATATCACCGGCTTCAATCAGAATGATATCACCGGGCACGATTTCTTCAGATGTGACGACTTGCTGCTTGCCCCCGCGGATTACACGCGCGGTGGGTGAGGACATTTTCTGCAAAGCGCCTACAGCCTGTTCAGCCCGTCCTTCCTGAACCACACCCAACACAGCGTTGACGACAACAATGGCCAGAATAATGATCGCTTCTACCCAGTCACCCAGAAAGCCTGAGATTACGGCAGCGACGATCAGAATAATGACCATAACATCTTTGAACTGTGCGAGAATCCGGTGCCATAACGGCGTCTTCTTCTCTTCAGCCAATTTATTGGGGCCAAA
>JAAYZH010000206.1 GCA_012514965.1 Clostridiaceae bacterium
ACAAGCAGCCAGGATTATCGTGAAGACGAGATTCGGGCAGGCTTGATCGGTTCCTTCAACGGGGTCGGCAATCGTGAGACAGCCCTGCGCTTGCAGAAGCTTGCGGTCGAGGAGAGCCCTCACCGGATTCCGCTCCTCTTTGGCTACGACATCATTCATGGTTTTCGCACGGTGACGCCGATACCTCTGGCTGAGAGCTGTGCCTGGGATCAGGAGCTGTGGCAGCGTACAGCACGCATGGCAGCCTGTGAAGGCCGGTCGGCCGGCATTCATCTGACGTTTGCGCCCATGGTCGATGTGGCCAAAGACGCGCGTTGGGGCCGGGTCAGTGAAGGAGCCGGCGAAGACACCTTGCTGCAGGCACTCCACGGAGCGGCCAAAGTCAGGGGCTTCCAGGGGGACAGCCTGAATCGTCCCGATACGCTCGCTGCCTGCGTCAAGCATTTTGCGGCGTATGGCGCGCCGGAAGCGGGTAAAGATTACAACCGGGTCGACATGTCTCCTCAGCGTTTATACGAAGAATACTTGCCTCCGTACGAAGCCTGCATCGAGGCAGGGGCCCGCGCAATCATGCCGGCGTTTAACGAAATCAATGGGGTGCCTTGTTCTTCGAGTCCCGGCTCTTACGCAGCCTGTTGCGCGAAGAGTGGGGCTTCACCGGTGTGACCGTCAGTGATGCCAATGCAATTGCCGAGCTGGTCAATCATGGTGTGGCGGCGGACAAAGCCGCTGCTGCGTACCTGGCCTTGCAGGCAGGCATGGACATAGATATGACATCGGAAAGCTACCACGAGGAACTGGTGGGTTTAGCGGTGACTGACCCGGTAACGGCCCGGTTGCTTGATGAGGCGGCAGGTCGTGTTTTGGCGCTCAAAGAAGAGCTTGGACTCTTTGCTAATCCTTATCTGGTGCCAGAACAGAGCGAAGCCGATATTCTCCTGAGCGCTGAGAATAGGGCCCTGGCTCGTGAGGCTGCGCAAAAGTCCATTGTTTTGCTCAAGAATGATGACGGCATCTTGCCGCTGGCCAAAGGTGCTCGCGTAGCCTTGCTGGGTGAGCTGGGCGCTGATCGCGGAGAGATGACGGGCGCCTGGGCGATTGGCGGCAGGGGCGATGATTGTGTGTCACTCCTGGATGCCATGCAAGAAGAAGAGTCTGACGTTCGTTACTGTTCGGGCATTATGGAGGAGGTTCAGGACCTCGCTTCGATCGATGAAGCGATTCAAGAAACGGATGTCGTTATTCTGGCCCTGGGTGAAATGAAGAATCAGAGCGGAGAGGCTGCCAGTCGAGCAGACATTACATTGCCCGCTTTACAGATCGAACGATTCCGCTACGTAAAAGCGCAAGGCAAAAAAGTAGTTGTCGTGCTCTTCAATGGCCGGCCCCTGGCCATTCCGGAGCTGGCTTCAGAAGCAGACGCGATCGTCGAAGCCTGGCATCTGGGTGTAGAAGCCGGGCATGCTTTGGCAGATGTACTGTTTGGCCGCGTCAATCCCTCCGCTAAACTAACGACTACTTTCCCATCGTCGACAGGACAGTGTCCTATCTACTATGCGCATACTTCCACAGGCAGACCGGGCGGGCGTTCGAAATTTACGTCGAAGTATCTGGATACACCGCTCGAGCCGCTGTACTGCTTTGGCCACGGGCTCAGCTACACCACGTATCGTTATGCGAATCTTCAGGCTGCTCAGCAGGGGAATGATATCCTTGTAAGTGTAGACATTGAAAACACCGGTGATCGGGATGGCGAAGAAATTGTGCAAGTTTATGTGCGACAGCTAACTGCGGCCCGTACTCGTCCGGTCAAGAAGCTGGCTGATTTTACAAAGCTGTTTATCGCTGCAGGGGTCCAAAAGCGCTGTAACTTCGTGATCCCGGCAGAAAAACTAGGCTATTATGATGAAGAACTCAATTTTGTGGTCGAGGCAGGGGAGTATCGAATTTTTGCCGGGACAAGTGTTGAGAATGTGTTAGCCACGGATATCGAATTACAAATATAACTGGGAGCGGGATGGAGAAGCGGACAAAAAATATGACCGAAAATCCTGGCATCAAGCTGGGCTCAACGACCACCAGAATTGT
>JAAYZH010000207.1 GCA_012514965.1 Clostridiaceae bacterium
GCGCGGCAGTCCAATTCCGGTGTCTATCTTGAAGGCAAGCGCAAGGTTCGCAAAAAGGGCTTGGGCAACGGCAGCGGTGAGAATTCCATCTTTTTTCTGCATCTCGTCGAACAGAGACGTTTGCGCCCGTTTTTCGTGGGATTTGCTACGATTCTGTATACGGCGTTGGCCGCTTTCGCTCTGCTTGCTTTCCGTGAGGAAGGAATGGACTCCAGAATCAGTTTCTTAGTCTATATAGGTGTGACGGCCTTCAGTATGTTCTTTCTGACAATGGATAATCCGCTTTTAAATGATCTTCAGCAACCAATTTTCTACTATATGCCCGGTAGCAGCTACAAGAAAGTTTTGTGGTCAAGTTTCTCTCCGATGATTTACACCATGATCGACCTCTTGCCGAGTTTGCTTGTGCTTGCGGTTTTGGCCAAAATCCGGCTGCCGCTCCTCTTTATCGGTTTTTTTCTGGTCCTTAGCTTTTATCTCATCTATCTCAGCGCTCAAATGCTGGCTTTTTGGCTGATGGGGACGATCAAGGGCACGATTGCAAGTCTTGTTTATTTCTTATTGCGTTTCATTCTGTTGCTGCCTGCCACCGCGCTCATCATTGCCGCAGGTGTCCTGGGTGTGGCCGGAAGTGCTGCCTGGTACTATTTTTTCGTAATCGCGGCGCTAATTGTGAACATCGTAATCTTTTTGAGCTCGTCTTTGGCCGGTCGTCAACAGCTTCGCGCAGGACTAAACGAGTAGCTTGTGAAGGAAAAATGAACACTTACTCAAAACGTTAACCCAAATGTCATACTAGACCGAGATTTCAAGCTGTAATCTCGGTTTTTTGTTGGTATACTATATAGAGATAGCGGATGAAAACGCTTTTGTTAGGAGAAATGCACAATGATACCAGAAGTCCTAGAGGATATGTTCTTTCAAGATCGTGAAGAATTGATTATCCCCGCCAGAGACGTCGCAGTACTCAAGACCGAGCATCATCTCTACCACGCCATGCTAATTCTCAGCAACAGTTATGTGACCTTGCCCGTTTTGGACGAGGACAATCATGTTGCGGGTTTCATGACGATGGCTGCGATTGTGCGTGCGACCACGACAATCACCGGTTACGACATGGATAAGCTCTCGGGTCTGAAAGTACGAGACGTCATGGAAGCCCCCGTTCCTGTAGTACGTGAAGACAGCGACCTCGAAGATATTCTTCGCGAGATGCAGGACGCGAACTTTATTTGTACCGTCGATGAAGACGGACGTTTCAGCGGCATCATCACACGCAAAGAGGTGATGTCCAGAGTGAGCCGTGTGTTCCACGGCCTCAATCGAGTGTATGAATTTGTCCCCAAGCCTCGGGGGCGCTGCGAGCAGGAGCGTGAACGTTTCGTCGAAAACGAGCATCAGTACGCACGGCGCAAAGCAGTGTTATAAAAAGCCGGCTGCGAACCCACAGCCGGCTGTATTTCTTGATTTGCTCTAGGAACCCTCGTCTACCAGGTACAGGACCTGATGGAAACGTGGGTTTTCTCTATTTATAGCTTGAGGATTTTGTCGAGCACGAGGCCGATCTGTGGTACATTGACCTGTTCCACCCGACCTGTATCGACTGCAGCTGTGATTTGTGGATCGATTGGCAGACTGGCCAGGAGCTCTACCATATTCTCATCGCACACTTCCTGGACGTGACTCTCGCCAAAAATATTGTGCATAGAACCACAATCCGGGCAGCGGAAAGATGCCATATTCTCAACGAGACCAAGTACGGGAACAGACATACTGTTTGCCATATGAATGGCTTTGCTGACAATCATACCGACCATATCCTGCGGGGTCGTGACAATTACGATCCCGGAAATGGGCAGGGATTGAAAGACTGTGAGCGCGACATCTCCGGTTCCCGGAGGCATGTCCACGAACATCACGTCGATATCGCCCCAATTGACCTCTGACCAGAATTGCTTGACCGCTGAAGCGACGATAGGACCGCGCCAGAGAACAGGATCTGTCTTATTCTCAAGCAGAACATTGGTGGAAATAATCTTAATTCCGCCGCTGCTTTCTGCCGGTTGGATTAAGTTGTTGATCGCGTAGGTGTTTTCATCCAGGCCAAAACTATGGGGGATGGATGGTCCGGTAACGTCCGCGTCCAAGATCGCTGTTTGGAGACCGTTTCTGGCACTTTCTACAGCCAGCAGGGAGGTAACTAAAGATTTACCCACGCCACCTTTGCCGCTGACTACACCGATAACTCGTTTGACCGTCGACCCTTCGGCCAAAGGAGAACGCTCAATCCCGGGGGCCTTGCGCGAATCACAATTGCTAGAGCATGAACTGCAGGCGTTGTCGCAGTTCGACGCGTTTTTCTCACTTATTTCTGCCATATTCGTACCTTTCTCTGTTTGATCTGCTTAGCCGTGAAGTATACTGATTTCTTCAGTGGCCAGTGATCTAGTGACGCCGAAGCAGTCACACACCAGCAGGTGTCCTTCTTCGTCCAGATCGACAACATAAGCAGTATACATCTCACCGGAGAAATTTTTCACCTCCACCTCGCGATTAAGGCTGAGACAATACCGCTTGTATTCTGCCATGTAATAACCAGGATTATATATTTTATTGATAATTTTGTCAGTGATGGCAAGCACAAGATCTTCACGAAGTCTGTCCGGTAAGCCGTTTGCTGCTTGCTGTGCCTTGACCAGAGTGCCCGCAGAGCCCTCTATAGCCGCGGGAAAACTTATGGCTGTTTCTGCTACATTGATTCCCAAGCCACAGATCCAGAGCGCTTCCTGCGGTCCCAGACGGCTTTCACAGAGTATGCCGCCCACCTTGCGTTCGATCGAGCCATCGAAGAGCATCAGATCATTGACCCATTTGATCCCAACCGGAAAAGAAAACGACTGCAGCGCTTCGGCCGCGCTTAGTGCCACATAGAACGGCAAAAGTGCCGCAAAGGCAGGATCGAGTGCTTGCTTAAAATATAGAGTCATGTATATGCCTTGTCCTGGAGGACTATAGAAACTGCGCTCACGGCGACCACGGCCGCTAGTCTGTGTCTCGGCCAAAAGAAGTCCTTGCCTGGGGGCATCTGCTCGACTGCCCAGCTCTTTGGCCAGGTCATTGGTCGAAGTTACGGATGTAAAAAAGCTGAAAGCCAGATCTGGCAGACGTTTTCTGATTTGCGATTCAAGGTAGGGCAGATCATAGTCCGGTAGTTGTGTGTGCTGCGTCATAACGAAATTTCCTATTCCTAAAGTTCTTAAAGTATAATGCTATTACTTGCACTTGAGCCAGGCAGATTATTGAACTGCTCTGTCTCAGGAAGGCAGCGTAGACTGCACAGTTGTGTCAGGCAGAAAACAGGAGGATCTCATGGACAAGCACACCATCGAAAATAGAGACAGCTACACGGCGGTTGTAACCGTTTTGGGGCAAGACAAGCCGGGCATTATTGCCGCGGTAACGAATATTCTGGCAAATCATAATGTCAATATTCGCGATATTTCGCAGACGATCGTACAAGATGTTTTTAACATGATCATGCTTGTGGATACGACCCAAGCCGATATCGCCTTCGATGCGTTGGCATCGGAGCTTGAGCACGAAGGGCTGCAAATCGCCTGCAAAATCTTTTTGCAGCACAAAGACGTATTTGCCTCCATGCATCGCATATAAGCCTGAAAGGTAAAGTCTATGTTTGAAGCTTTTGAAATACTTGAAACCCAGCGTATGTTTGCCGAGGAGCATTTGGACGTCCGTACTGTCACTATGGGCATCAATCTCCTGGACTGTGCCTCAGAAGACCCGGATGTGGCCTGTCGCAAAATCTACGACAAGATCACGAAGTCGGCAGCTAATCTGGTCGATGTCGCCTCGTCGATCACGCGTGAGTACGGGATTCCGATTATCAACCAGCGTATCAGCGTTACGCCGATCTCTATGGTCGCTGCCAGTTCTAAAACCGACGATTACACCTGTTTTGCTCAAGCGTTGGAACGCGCGGCGGATGCTGTGGGTGTGAACTTCATCGGTGGGTTCAGTGCCTTGGTCTCAAAGGGGCTCACGGCCAGCGATCGCAAACTCCTGGCTTCAATCCCGGCGGCGATGGCTGCCACGGAGCGCGTCTGCGCATCAGTGAATGTCGGCACCACTCGAAGCGGAATCAATATGGATGCAATCCGTGATCTAGGCCACATTATCAAAGAAACCGCTGCTTTAACTGCCGATTCCAACGCTTATGGCTGTGCCAGACTGGTAATTTTCGCGAACGCGCCAGAAGACAATCCTTTCATGGCCGGAGCTTTTCATGGCCCGAGCGAAGCAGAATCCGTGCTGAATATCGGAGTTTCCGGTCCGGGTGTGGTTTTGGCCACACTGCAGAATCCTTTGTGTAAAGGCATGGATGTCGGCGAACTTGCTGACATGATCAAGCGAACCGCCTTCAAGATTACGCGCGCCGGGCAGCTGGTGGCACGTGAGGCATCTCGGCGTTTGGGTGTGCCTTTTGGGATTATTGACTTGTCCCTGGCACCTACGCCAGTCGTAGGAGACTCTGTAGCTCGCATTTTGGAAGCGATGGGCCTCGAGACATGCGGTGCCTGGGGTACGACGGCAGCCTTAGCCATGCTGAATGACGCAGTGAAGAAGGGTGGTACGATGGCGACCTCTCAGGTCGGTGGTCTCTCAGGTGCCTTCATCCCGGTCAGCGAAGACGAA
>JAAYZH010000208.1 GCA_012514965.1 Clostridiaceae bacterium
AATTCAGGACGCGATGGAGAAGCAGATGAAGGCAGAACGCGAAAAGCGTGAAGCCATCCTGATTGCCGAGGGCAGCAAGGAAGCTGCGATTCGATCTGCCGAAGGTGCCAAACAGGCGGAAATCCTGCGCGCTGAAGGTAAGAAGGAAGCTGCCATTCGTGAAGCAGAAGGTCAAGCCCAGGCAATTCGAGAAGTCTATGAAGCCAGAGCGCAAGGTATGCAATTCCTTAAAGATGTCCATGCTGACTCCGCTCTGTTAGCGTTGCGCAGTATGGAAGCGATGGAAAAAGTTGCTGACGGCAAGGCGACCAAGATCATCATTCCGTCCGAAATGCAAAATCTTTCAGCCTTTGTTTCCGGTATACAAGCTCTTGCTTCTACCCCTGACCCTGTGGCAGAAGACGTACCGGTTCAGGCCTCGCCTGCTCCGTCAACCCCGGCCACCGGTGGCAGGAGCCCAGCAGGCGGCAACCTTAATCGACGTTGAGTATGATTTATGCTTACGGGTATTTCAGTTAGAAGCTTTCGAATCTTGCAAGACGTAAGTCTTGGCATCGTTCAGAATGATTTGGAGAATTTCCTTAAACAAGAGTCGGCGGCAGATTGTGCCGCCGGCTTTTGTCCGCCTTTACGCTCTTTGGCTGTCCTGGTGGGCGATAATCGCAGCGGTAAATCGTCTTTGCTGGAGGCTTTGGCCTTTTTGCGAGACGCCGTCTTGTATGGCTCTGAACAGGCCTCTGCCATGGAGCAGCGGGAAGGACTAGACGAGATTCATACGTACGGGCAACCTGAGGAGTTGCGGATTGAACTGTGTCTGCTGACCTCGGATCGAAGAGCTATTCTTTCGTACAGGGCAAGCTTCGGCAAGAATTCCGCGGGTCAAGCCACCTTCACATCAGAAGAGCTCATACGTTACAGGCTCTCACATCTGCTGGTTGAGGTCCTTGACCTTGATGTGCCAGAGGTGGAGACATTAGCGGAGACCATGGACAAGACGGCAGTATTCTCTCGCAAGGAGCTTTCGCAATCTGGTGAGTGTCCTGATCTCTTAGAGACCGAAGCTGTTTTGGCCGCACATAGCTTCAGAGAATCACATGAGGATGCTGAACAGTTTTACAACTTTCTCGAAAACATCTTCATTTTGACCGGTGACGGGAAGGGCGATCGCAACGACAGACACACTCATTGGCGACGACGGAGCTGCCCGCAAGCAGCCACAGAAGAGCCTTTGCTTCTTTGTTATGGAGAGAATGTCGATAGCTGGCTGCGGTACTGGCAGGCCAAAGATGAGACCTATTACAACGAACTGAGCGCCCTGATTGGCGAGGTTCTGCACATTCCCTGGCAGGGGCGTTTACTGGACTGGATCAGCAGACTTACTGCTTCTGAGAGCAAACTCTGTTTGGTTCTGCTTTTGCTGCACCAGAAGCAAGCGAAAACCTTATTGAGTTTTGAGAATCCGGACAGCGGGCTATATCCTGATAAAGTCGATGCCCTGGCAGCCGAGCTAAGAGCTTATACCCTAACCAATCCGGACAGCCAAATTTTCATGACAACAAGTCACATGAATCTTCTGGAGAATATGGCACCCGAGGAGGTTTGGGCATTTCACCTTAACGGGAGCGAGGCTCGGAGTGTTGAGCCGGATCGGGATTTACCGTTACGTGCTGGTGTGCTGCCGAGAATCCGTGTACGTTCCGCTGTCGAAGATCCGCTGATTGTGGCGATGTATCGGGAGGGGATTGGCCTGGGTACGCTGTTGTATGGAGGCTATTTTGCCTGACGAATTCTTGCGAATCGAGGCATTAGTCGAAGACCGGTCGGGTACGGTCCTGCTTCGGCACCTGCTGGAGCGTTATTTTGCAGATCGGGCGGGGACCATGATCCCTCACGAACTTTACTTGAGGCCCCACAAAGGGCTGGGCAATTTGCCACAAGCGCCGGAATTTGCCCCGGGCAGACACAAATATGGTCTGTTGCACCTTTTGCCGGCCAAATTACGCGCTTACGAAAAGGTCCTGAATCCTCAGGACAGTCTCTTGCTTATCGTACTCGATGCGGATGAAAATGACCCGGCCCGACTTCGGCAGCAACTGCAAAATTTGCTCGGCATGACAGCTCCTGACCATCCCTGTATAATCGCAATCGCCATAGAAGAGCTTGAAGCCTGGCTGCTGGGAGATTTCGCCGCTATCAAGGCAGCATACCCCGAAGCAGACTATAATCGTTATCGCAGATATCGTCAGGACGCCGTTTGCGGAACTTGGGAACTTTTGGCTGAGGTTATTTTGGGCAACCAAGCCCGGCGTCTGATCAGGGCCGGTTATCCAGCGGTCGGTGAATACAAGCATCGATGG
>JAAYZH010000209.1 GCA_012514965.1 Clostridiaceae bacterium
AATGCGGGAGTCAAAGTCCCGTGCCTTACCACTTGGCTACACCCCAATGTCATTCGAGGCGAAGAAAAAATGGGGTGAGATATGGGATTCGAACCCACGATCTCCAGAGCCACAATCTGGCGCTTTAACCAACTAAGCTAATCCCACCACGTAGTCTTCGCAAGACACTTGTGACATTATAGCGATGTAAAAAAACGATGTCAATGCAAAAAAATTGCTTTCTTATCATTTCTCTATCAGGGCTTATCCCTTGCTTCGGCAGCTTGCTCCTGCCTCATCCCTAAAACATTGTACTCACAGCTTCCCGTGAAGCAAGTATAAGGTAACACACGTTGCCAATTTTCGCCAGATATTGGAAAAAGGAAATTTCGCCAGGTTTACTTGCGAAGCCTCCATGAGTGAGCGCGTAATTATTCTTGCGATGGCATTTCCAGCAATTTTGTGAAGAGAATAGAAACAAAATAAGGAGTTTCAGCTAAATATTCGTTTCAATTTAACTTTATATTGTTGAAAATGGAGAGCAAGTGTAAAATAATTTCAAACACAGAGTCTTGTCGCCTGACCCGAAGCGGCAAAAATAAGGAGGTAACAAATGGAGCTTTTAAAACTAATTGGTGTGCTCATCGTCGTGGTAGGCTTCGCGCTCAAAATCGACACCATTGCCACCGTTGTAATTGCGGGAATTACAACAGGCTTTGTGGCCGGTATGAATCCAATTGAGATTCTCGAAATTTTGGGTAAAGCGTTTATCACCAATCGTACGGCTACGCTGTTCGTACTCACCTTGCCGGTCATAGGTTTGCTCGAGCGTTATGGTCTCAAGGACAAAGCGGTCGATTTTATTCGCAAATTCCAGACCGCCACCACCGGCCGAATTTTGATCTTGTATCAATCCATTCGTGCCCTGGCCGCCGCCTTCTCTCTGCGCTTAGGCGGACATCCTCAATTCATTCGACCCTTGATCTACCCGATGGCGGAGGCAGCCGCTGCTTCGCGCTACGGAAAGCTGGAAGATAAGGTCGAGGATCAGATCAAGGGGGCAAGTTCCGCTTCTGAGAACTACGGCAATTTCTTTGCGCAAAACGTGTTCATGGGTGCGTCCGGCACGCTCTTGATTGTTTCGACCTTGGTGGAGCAGGGCTATACCGACGTTAACCCCCAGAATATTGCGTTGTGGTCGATCCCGATCGCCGTAATCTCTGTGATTGTGGGATCGGTCTTTCATTTGCTTCTGGACAAGAGACTCAACGCGCATTTTGACTACAAGAAAGGCGGCCGCAAATGACAAGCGAACAATGGGCTCAATTATCTGTTTTTACTGCTGAATTCTTCTATCTCATTATCGGCCTGATCTTCCTGCTCTTAGGCATCCGCGCTTTGAAGCGCGTCGAAGGCTGGCAGCGCTACACTACTTTTGCGTTCTGGACACTATTAGCCTTTACCTTTATTTTCGGCAAGTACATTCCTTTCTGGATTACGGGCGCGTGCATAGTCGCGATAGCGGTGATGACTCTGATCAAGGGGGTCAAGCCGGCAAAACTTGATCCACCTAAGGCTGAAGATACTCGTCGTGAAGCAGATCGAATTGGTTTTAAGGTCTTTATTCCGGCTCTGGTGCTCGCTCTGGGTGCCTTCCTGGTCGCCACCTTTGTTGCCAAACTGGGTGCGAACAACGCGATCGGAATCTCGGCAGTTATGGGTTTAGTCACGGCGTTGATCCTGACGAAGGCCAAACCTGTGCAGGCTTTGGAAGATGGTATCCGTCTGACCGATAATGTCGGTACGGTCGGTATCCTGCCGCAGCTTTTGGCCGCGTTAGGCGCACTCTTTACGGCTGCCGGCGTAGGCACGGTTATCGCAAAATACGTATCCGCGGTGATCCCCGATGGCAACCGTTTTATGGCAGCCTTGGTCTATTGCCTTGGTATGGCACTCTTTACGATCATTATGGGTAACGGCTTTGCCGCCTTCTCTGTGATCACCGTCGGTATCGGCATCCCCTTCCTGATCATGCAAGGGGCGAACCCCATCGTTGTCGGCGCATTGGGACTCACAGCGGGCTATTGCGGCACATTATTGACCCCAATGGCAGCCAATTTCAACATCATGCCGGCAGCTTTGCTCGAAACCAAAAACAAGTATGCAATCATCAAAGCCCAGGTGCCGGTTGCTTTGACCATGCTGGTCATTCATGTCTTCCTGATGTACTTCCTGGCCTTCTAATGAATTTGTGAGGATCCTTCCGGGGCCTGTGTCCCGGAAAAGATCTTCCCTGCCATCATGAGAAAGGAACAAAATCATGAAAATTCTCTTAACTGCGTTCGATCCGTTCGGAGCTGACAAGGTCAACCCCGCGCTTGAAGCGGTGAAACTGGTCGATACGGCGAAAATAGACGCGGAAATTATCAAGCTTGAGGTGCCCACGATTTTTGGCCTCTCAATCGAAGTTGTTGCTGAAGCTGTGCGCCGCGAAAAACCAGATGTCGTCCTGGCAATCGGCCAGGCCGGCGGACGATTCGCGCTCACACCCGAACGTGTTGCAATCAATGTCGACGACGCTCGTATCAAGGACAATGCCGGCAAGCAGCCGATCGATGTGCCCATCGTAGAAAATGGCCCTCCCGCTTATTTCACAACCCTGCCGGTCAAAGCTATTGTCCAGGCCATTCTGGACGCAGGTCTCCCGGCACAGGTTTCCAACAGCGCCGGAACTTTTGTCTGCAATCACTTGATGTATGGCATCCTGCACACACTTGCTCTGGAGCTGCCTGAATGCAGAGGCGGCTTTATGCATGTCCCCTTCATTCCGGAACAGGTCGTACTTCGCAAGGACCAGCCCTCAATGTCTTTGGCCGATATTGCTCGGGGAATTGAAGTCGCATTACAGGCCATTGTAGACAATGAAGAAGATATCGTTGTAGTGGGTGGTGAGATCGCATGAACAGACCCGATGGGACCTTGCCCGACAACGGCTCAGGTCTGCTGGAACCTTCTGCTGAAGCCCCCTTCTTTGTCTACGGAACCCTGATGTACGGGTTCCGCAATGAACGTCGTCTTTTGCAAAGTGAAGTGGCCCTACGACATACAGCCGTTCTCAAGGGCGCAAGTCTCTGGCATTTGCCGGATGTGAATTACCCGAGCATGCAGGAGGGCGATTCTCAAGTGTTCGGTGAGCTGATCTGGCTAAAAGATTTCCGGCGAATGACGCCTGAGCTGGATTTGCTCGAAGGGTATGTGGGTCCCACCGATAACTTCGAATACATTCGGAAGGCAACCGCTGTCGAGGATCTGGAGACCGGAGAAACGGTTTGGGCCTATACGTATTGGAGCCTGCATGATCTGGCGAATCTAGAGCCGCCGGCGATCGCAATCCCTTCAGGAGACTGGCGGGCCTTCATGACGCAGAATCAGCTGCAAGATGTTTCACTCGACGATTTGTATCCCTAATCTACCAATCGAATAGTTACAATCAGCCTCCGTTGTGCAAGCGGAGGCTTTTCTTGCGCTTACAGACGTTGTTTGCGGATCTTTGCTTTGGCCACAGAATAGCCAAAAAACCCCAGTACCGGGCCTAGTTCGTAGTAGTGACCATGAGCGTACGCCAAAAGACCTGCCTTGCCGAGGTCAATCTTCCCATCGTTCGAGCAGATTGCCTCAGCAACTTCGAGACCTACTATATCGGCGAGAAAGAGCGTATGGGAGCCGAGATGCTCACTCTTGCGAACCTTGCACAGCAAGGCCAGCGGCGACTCAAGTAAGATCGGTACGCTGGGCAGGCTGCTCGAAGGTTCAACATGGAAGCCGCACTTGGCGATCTTATCCACGTCGCGCCCGCTGCGAACGCCACAAAAATCCACCTGCGCTGCCATCTCAACCGTGGCAAGATTGATGGCAAACTCCCCTGTTTCATTAATCAAGTCATAGGTAAAGCGTTCAGGTCTGACCGCCAGGGATAACACAGGTGGCTTAGTATTCACGATACCGGTCCAGCCGGCCGTCATGGCGTTTGCGCCGTTATAGAGACTATCAGAGAGCCTTTCTCTAGCCGCGGTCACGAGCACCGGCGGCACGGGGGCCAGAAGCGTTCCGGGCGCGAAGCTGCGTTTGGGGTATACCGGTAAGACTTGTTCGGCAAATTGCTCGAACAAACGGCTGTTGCTCCTGCTGCTGTTCTTTCGTTGCATGGATGATGGACCCCACTTCTTAGTCGACTAGATTCAGGACTTCCAAAGAAAGAAGCCAGTCTTTGCGTTCAACACCATAGGCATAGCCTTGCAGCTTGCCGTCTTTGGCGATGACCCGGTGACAAGGGATCAGCACCACTAGCGGATTGGCCCCGCAAGCCGCTCCCACGGCCCTGGTGAGGTTGCGACCGCGCTGTTTGTCACCGCCCGCTACAGCTATGCCGACGTCCTCATAGCTCACTGTAGAGCCATAGGGAATGTCTGTGATCCGTTGCCAGACCAGTCTCTGGAAGCGTGTACCGCCATTCAGTGCGAGAGGCACGTCGAAGTCTTGTCTTTGGCCGGCAATGTACTCGCGGATCTCCTGTTGCGCAGTCAGCAACGCTGCCGGAATCTGTCGATCCACCGGCTGCGCTTCGCGATTCTCACAAGCTTCACGACTCTTCAGCTTGCCAAAACGATCGGCCAGACCATCGGCAATACAAAGTTCGCGCATACGCACATCCTCAATAAAACTATTGTATGCAAGCCACTTAACGCTGCTCACTTCGCGCTCGTTCCCGTAGGCGGCGATGATTCCTGCCGGAGCCGGGACAAAGACCCATGTGTAAGGCCAGTTGGAGGTCTTGCTCAATGTGTAGAGACGCATCCATTCTTCAGCGCCCCCGTCTGCGCTCAAGCCCATAGGGTAACGTTCATCCGGGATCTTAAACGGCAATTCGCTGCAGGCAGCAGCCAAAGCATCGTACCGCTCAGGGACATGCAGAGAAACCGCCTTCACGCGTGCGTCCGCACCTGTCCTGCGCAGGAGTAAATCCAGTAAAGTCGGCAAGTTCAGCCGCTCAGCAGAAGCCTCGGGATTCAGAACAAATTCAATCTGGAACGTACCATTCTGCAAAGCGGTTTGCTGAACCAAAACAATGCCCATTGCTTCTATGTGCAGATCCAGCGTCGGAACCTCTTCGCCCTCGGGCCGGGCCGGCGGCTCTTCGTCCACAAGCTCCCAAACCAGGGCTTCAAACAAAGGAGAGACCAGCAGCTGCCGGAGATAATTGCGCATACCGACCAATGTCACTCTGTGTTGCTTGCCTGTACGCGCCGCCGGGGGCACAGAGCTCTCCAGCCAGTTCGACAAGGTACGTGAATCAGCCAAACGAAATTCGCGCAAATAATACTCGGTCATTACGGCCACCTTCTTTTCTTTTTATTATAACAAAGCTGAGAGGGTTTCTTGACTCGCCGGCCGTGGAACCGGAATCTATTCAATTTCACGAATTTTTGCCAGTTCACACAGCAAGCTTTTGCGTTGTCGAAGCTGGGGTGTAATGCTAAACTCAGGGAAGAATTTTCTGGAAGGAGTGCTTGGATCCATGCGTTTCAATAATTTCCTCAATCGGCTCCGGGCCTCGGGGATTTATACGTTGATTGCCACAACAGCCTTGACACTCATTTTGCTTGTGGTTGTACTGCTGCGTGCCCTTTTTTACGTAGAGCCTCCGCAATCCGTGTTCGAAGCTTATGTCGACAATCTCCAAGCACAGAATTTCTACAGTGCCGAACGACTGATCACTGCAGATCAGCGCCAGCAGTGGAACGCTGTTTTTGCAGAGTATGGCGGAGATGAGAGCGCCGAAGGCTCGCTGCGACTGGCTTTGTGGAAGCAAGCTCGCTGGGAGATGGTGTCGCAGTCGTCGTTAGCCGAAGATCACCAGACCGTTCGATTCCTAATCAGCGCGCCGGATGCCGAAGCGATTTTGGCCTCCGTTCGCGAAGCCGCCGAGAGTGGCGCCATCGACATGGGTGACCCTGACGTGGTTCGCGTAGCGCGTGACGCGGAGAGCACCTTACTCTACTATGCCGAAGATCATCTGGACGACAACAAACACCTGCTTGTCCAGGAAGAAATTGTCATTTCCTTCCACCTCAACGGGAACTTTATTGATCGAGCGTGGCAGCTCGAACCCAGTCAGGAACTGCATGTATTGCTGGCAGGCTACCTGCCCGATGCTATGGCCAAAGTGTTCAGCACTCCTCTAGATTTACCCAAAAGCTGATTTCTGCTATTAATCTATTCTTGAAGATTTGTCTCTTGGACACGAGATTAAAGCAGCCATGTCGGCAGCAAATTGCGAAGGGCTGTCACGGGACAGCCCTTCGCAATTAATAAGTCTAAGGATTAAATTCGGATAAGGCGATCAAATAGCTCCTTATTCTCTTCGAGCACCTGAGCACTACCCACCACACAGTAGCAGTTCTTCGCCATCGCCTGATCCAGAAGCTGCGCAAAATTGCGCAGGCCTTCAGGATTGGCCTCGAGAGCCTCGCGTAGATTGCTCTCAGCAAGTTCCTTGCTGCGGCCGGTAAGATGACGCGTATAGGCCAGATAACCGCGCGCAGCCGGGTTTAGAGGCGGATTAAAGCGGTTCATGGAACCGATGATGTACTGGTCTACTTCAGCTTGCGTAAGGTCTTGCTCACGCAGCCAGGCCCCCATTCCGTTATATACCTCCAGGCTCCGTTTGAGGTGCGGATCGCGGTAGGATGAGGCCAAAAGGCTGCCCGAGCGATTCAGAGTCAACGAAGTGCCGTACGCACCGC
>JAAYZH010000210.1 GCA_012514965.1 Clostridiaceae bacterium
CTCGTCTGGGGCGGCAAAGAAATCAGTGTCGATGCCCCTTTCCGCAGACTGAGTATGCGTGATGCAGTCCTGCAGTATTCAGGTGTGGATTTCTCGACGGTGGAGACAGAAGAGGCCGCTTTCGCGTTGGCCAAAGAACACAACATTGCTCTGCAACCAGGCTGGAAAAAAGGTGATGTTTTTAATGCCTTCTTCGAGGAATTTGCTGAAGACAAGCTGATTCAGCCCACTTTCATCTATGACTACCCGATCGAAGTTTCACCTCTGACGAAGAAGAAGCCGGGACATCCGGAATTGACGGAGCGATTTGAGCTCTTCATCAATGGCCATGAATTCGCTAACGCATATTCAGAGTTGAATGATCCTTTCGACCAGAGAGAGCGTTTTGCGTCACAGGTTGAACGCCGCGAAGCCGGTGATGATGAAGCGAATCTTCTGGATGAAGACTTCTGTGTTTCGCTGGAATATGGTTTGCCGCCTACAGGCGGACTTGGGATTGGTATCGACCGTCTCGTGATGCTGCTGACGGGCGAAGACAATATCAGGGATGTTCTGCTCTTCCCGACAATGAAGCCACTGAACTGATTCCGGAACGGATGGCGGATTAGATTACGAAGGACCTAGTGAATGACAAGACAAGAAGCTTTTCAGGTGCTTGGTGTCAAGCCAGGCTCAAATAAATATGAAATCGAACATCGCTATACGTTATTGACGAAAAGTTTCCGGGGCAAATCAGATCCGGATACGTTGGAACGTATCGAGCAGGTAACGATTGCTTACGACGTCCTCACCGGCCGTTATGTTCCGCCGCCTCCAGTGGATCCCCGTCAGGAGAAGGTCATTTTCGGCAAAAAACGTAAGGAATGGGCGAATATATGGAATTATGGCAAAGCCCCATTGGCAGTTGGTCTTGTAATTGTTGGCTTGGTTTCGTGGCTGATATACTCAATCGCCACAAACACGCAGCCTGACTTTTTGGTTTCCGCTTTTGGAGACTTCCAGGACACGACAAACTTCATGACGGACGAGCCTACCGGGCTAGAGAAAGTGATTCGCGAGCAAAATCCGGAAATACTGGATCCAATCATTACACTTAATCTATTGTCAGAACGAGCGGGTGTTGACCCGCAGCTTATCATGGGTTCTCAGATGAAGCAGATGTTAATGATGTCGGGTGCCGAAAAAGTCGACATTCTGATCCTTGACGGGCTTCAATACCAACGTCTGGTGCCCGAGGGTATCCTGGTGCCCCTGGATGACATCTACCAAGAGCTCCTGACTACGGCTCCTGAGGCAGTGGCTGAATTTATCAGACCACTGGAGGGTACTTTGAGTCCGGAAGCTTTACCGGAAGGCGAAACTCCCGCAAAACATATTTACGGCTTTGATCTCAGTGAAAAACAGGTTTTAAACAGCCTGGACATTAGCGGCAGCAGCCAGATTTGGACAATTTGCTATCACAGCGAACGCAAGGAGATGGCAGAGGAAGTCACTTTGAATCTCCTGAAGACGATTACAGAGTGGTACGATGCTGAACGAGGTCTGATCACAGAGCCGATCCCTACCACACAACCTTAAGCTTGTCTTTTGCGTGTAATGTATAACGGATAGGATTATTGGCGAGGGGTAATTCCCTCGCTTACTTTTTAATCCAGGGGATCCAAGAGGCGGACAGAAGCCAGCAAGCTCAGAATTTCGTCCTCTGTCAGTGCTCGCAGGCTGCCTGTGACTTCCTCGTGCAGGCGAACAGAGCCGTAGCTTTCGCGATGAAGCTTAGTCACCTCTTTGCCCAGGGCATGCATCATGCGCTTAACCTCGTGGAATTTTCCCTCACGAAGCTCCAGATAAGCGGCGGTAGGCGAGAGAATTGCTAAATTCGCCGGTCGTGAAAGCTCTGCGTCATTCAAGCGGACGCCTATCGCGACTTGCTCGACATCAGCATCGTTGAATGGGTGGTCGAGCACCTGGACTTCGACATAGTAGCGACGCGGAATTCCATAACGGGGCGAAAGCAGTCTGTGCTGCAACTCGCCGTGATTGGTCAAGAGCAACAGCCCTGTAGTATCCTTGTCAAGGCGACCGACGGGTGTTATCTTCTTTTGGCCAAAAAAAACCGGAAGCAGTTCGCCGATATTGGCCTCGCGCGAATTCATGGCTGTGACCAGGCCAGCGGGCTTGTTCAACAGGTAATAAAGATAACGGCGGACGGTCAATATCTCACCGTCGAGACAGAGGAGAGACGCTTGCTCTTGTGATATTGACGCGGCAGGATCACGCAAAATCTCACCCGCAAGGCTGACCCTTCCGGAACGAATGAAGTCTTTTACTTCTGTACGGCTGCCGAAGCCGCTATTGGCCAAAGCTTTGTCTAATCTCATGATTAAATTATAACAATAGTTCGCAGGCTTGAATTGTTCTGTTAAAATGATTGTGTATTTGAATCAATGATTCGAATGAAAGGATACGCCATGGATTATCTCGAGGGAATGTTACTTCACGCATGGTGGAGCGACACAGATTATGCGTCACGTAAACACACCGGTACCTGGCTATGGTACAGCGTGTTTTCGTTTTTCGCTCTGGCCTACGCGGCACTGCGTCTTAATCTCGATGGGACACTAGGTGTTATTGAGAACAGCGGTGTTTGGCTGGCTCTGGCTGTTGCGTTGTTCATCCTGACTCCGCTGTTTTGTCTTGTCTACTACAAGCTGCCCCTGCTCTTACGTGTTCCGGTTTTGCTATTACTCGGACTCAAGTATCTGGCGTTTTTCTTGCTTTGGCTTGTCAATCTAGCCTCGCTCTTTATCATTCCCGAGACGATGACGCTCAGCGCTATCATGGTTTGGGGAAACGATA
>JAAYZH010000211.1 GCA_012514965.1 Clostridiaceae bacterium
CAAAACTAAAAAACCGGTGTCACTCTCGTGTGAGGACACCGGTTTTCTTGTTGTACGGTCAAACGTGGTTCATCTATTAATATTCGCTGTAGAGGAGCTCCTGGTAGGACGGGTAGGGCAGGTAATCCTGGCCTTCGATCAATTCGATTTGGTCTGCAGGTTCACGCATCTCGTGCATCAGCTGTAAGATCACATCGTGATAGTAGCTTGCCGGTACCGCGGGGTCTTCATGGACCGGTACCTGGCGTAATTTGCGGCGAAGCTCTGCCATAGCGGTTGACAGCTTGGCAGTCAGGGCCGATACATCCTGCAGAATCTGGCTTTCCGTACGACAGTCGATACCAGGAATCGCTGTGCTCTTGAGCTTGATTGTGTCGGCGAGCTCTTTCTGGTACTTCAGTGCCTGCGGAATAATGCCGCGATTCGCCATTTCGAGCATTGTAAAGGCTTCGATCTGGACTGTTGTGCAATAGTTCTCGAGCAGTACATCGCGTCGCATCTTGAGCTCGTCTTTGGTCAAAACACACTGACGGTTAAACATTACTTCATACTCGGGGTCCGTGTAATGAGACAGCGCTTCAACACTGTTTTCCCAGTTTATAAGGCCGCGCTTCTCGGCTTCGACTTTCCATGCCTCAGCATAGGAATTGCCATTAAAAATGATGCGCTTGTGGTTCGTAATTGCTTCGAGGATCAGCTTGTTTAGCTCTTCGTGGAAATCGGAGGCTGTTTCCAGCCGGTCCGCAAAGATACTGAGCGTGTCGGCAACGATCGAATTGATGATCATATTGGGACAGGCAACAGAAGCCGAAGCTCCGACCATGCGGAATTCAAAGCGATTGCCCGTAAAAGAGAAGGGGGATGTACGGTTGCGATCCGCGATGTCTCTCTTGAAATGGGGCAGGACATCGACGCCGATCTCAATTTCGACTGCAGCATGTCGAGGTGTCATAGCACCTTGCTGGAGATCATCTAGAATTCCGGTGAGTTCATCGCCCAAAAAGATCGACATGACTGCCGGCGGGGCCTCTGCCGCGCCTAGACGATGATCATTACCTGCCCCGGAAGCGGAGATGCGCAGTAAGCCCTGATAACGATCCACAGCAGTCAGAATCGCGCTTAAGAACAGGAGGAACTGGGCATTTTCGGCGGGTGTTTCGCCCGGATCGAGCAGGTTTTGCCCCTTGTCCGTGCCCAAGGACCAGTTGTTGTGTTTGCCCGAACCATTCAAGCCTAGATAGGGCTTCTCATGCAGGAGGCAGACCAGGCCATGACGGCCGGCTACTGTTTTCATCGTTTCCATCATCAGTTGATTCTGGTCACAGGCGACGTTTACGGTCGCGTAGACCGGAGCCAGCTCGTGCTGCGAAGGGGCAACTTCATTGTGTTTGGTTTTCGCGGGAACGCCTAAGCTCCAGAGCTCGCGATCGAGATCTTGCATGAAGGCCGATACACGCGGCTTGAGACTGCCAAAATAGTGATCATTGAGCTCCTGACCCTTGGGAGCGCGCGCGCCATAGAGAGTGCGCGAGCAGTTAACAAGGTCCGGGCGCTTGTGAAATAGTTTCGCGTCGAGCAAGAAATACTCCTGCTCGATGCCGGCATTACTGATAACCATCTGACTTTCTGTATCGCCAAAAAGACGCAGAATACGCAGCCCTTGTCGATTCAAAGCCTGCATAGACCGCAAGAGCGGTGTCTTCTTGTCCATGGCATGTCCGCCAAAAGAGCAAAAGGCTGTGGGAATACAAAGTGAACGGTCTTTGATAAAAGCAAAGGAGCTTGGATCCCATGCCGTGTAGCCGCGAGCTTCAAACGTTGTGCGCAAGCCGCCGCTTGGGAAGCTGGAAGCATCCGGCTCGCCTCGTACCAGTTCGCGTCCGCTAAACTCCAGGATAGCTTCTCCGCCTTCAGCAGGCGTCAGGAAGGCGTCATGCTTCTCAGCGGTAACACCGGTCATGGGTTGGAACCAGTGCGTGTAGTGCGTGGCACCCATGCTGACGGCCCATTCTTTCATACCTTTGGCCACAGGGTCTGCGAGATCATGAGGCAGGGGCAGAGCCTTGTCCCGTGTTTGCCTAAGCTGCTCATATACATTTTTCGACAGGTATTTTTGCATGGCCTTGTCGTTGAAGACTAATTCACCAAAATCTTCCAGAAGCTCTTTCATAGTAATGCCTCCCTACAAATATCTGCTATTGTAGCAGGCTTGAGCCTGGATGATAATTACGTTAGAGTAATTCCAGTGAAATTGGTAAGTTTTTCTTGCGTCTTTTCACTGCTTGGGAATATAATACGGTGATTATAAGTCAAAATGGCATATAATGCAGAAATTATAAGATTTACTGTATGGAAAGGCGGAAATATGCAGGACGCTATGCAGATTTACTTACTCTTGGCTGATGGGAGCTGTTATCCGGGCCTATCATTCGGCCATCCACCTAAGGATGAATTCGCTGAAATAGTTTTTACGACCGGTATGGGCGGTTATCTCGAAACCATAAGTGACCCGAGTTTCAGCAGCCAAATCATTCTACAGACCTTCCCGCTGCAAGGAAACTACGGCTATATCCCAGAAGATCTTGAGAGCAGCCAAGCGTACTGCGCCGGCTACTGTGCCAGGCACATCTCAAAGCACCCCTCCAATTTTCGCAGGCAAGGTACATTGGACACTTATTTGCGAGAACAGGGAGTTGTAGGAATAGAAGGGATCGACACTCGAACACTGACACGGAAGATTCGTGAGCAAGGGGTCATGAACGCAGTGATTACAGCCGATCCAGTTGCAATTGATGTAGACGCTCTTAAGGCCTTCAAACCAGCGCTCCAGGTGCCAAAAGTATCTGTCCGCGAAACTCGAACCTACCCCGCCAAAGACAACCGATTGTATCGCGTGTCCATTCCCGATACAGGAGTGAAGCAGAGTATTATCGAATCGCTGCAGGAAAGAGGCTGTGAAGTCACACTCTTTCCCCATGATACAGCCCCTGAAGCGATCCTGGCCGGTCAGCCTGACGGTATCTTGCTTGGCAATGGTCCGGGTGATCCCAGAGATTACGCGGACTTAGTTGCGAAGACCAGAGTTCTGTCCGATTCCGCCTTGCCTCTTATGGCGATCTGTCTGGGGCATCAGCTGCTTGCCCTGGCTCATAATGCCGGGATCAAAAAGATGAAGTATGGTCACCGCGGCGAGAACCAGGGCGTAGTTGATCTTGCAGACGTCCGTATCTATATGACTTCACAAAACCACGGCTATTTGCTGACAGATATCGGAGTCGACTCTGAGCAGATGAAGGTCAGTTTCCGCAACGTCAATGACGGCAGCTGTGAAGGAGTGGATTATCTGCAAAAACCTCAATTCTCTGTCCAATTCCATCCGGAAGCCGCGCCCGGACCCTGTGAGACCCTGTTCTTATTTGACCGTTTCATTTCACTGATGGAGGCCGCAAATGCCACTCGATAAAACACTTCGCAAAGTAATGGTAATCGGCTCCGGCCCGATTGTAATCGGCCAGGCCGCAGAGTTTGACTATTCAGGCACACAAGCCTGTCGAGTTCTGCGAGAGGATGGAATTGAAATTGTGCTGGTCAATTCCAATCCCGCCACGATCATGACCGATCCGGGCATAGCAGACATCATCTACCTCGAACCTCTGACCCTGAAGACTCTGGAGCGGATTATCGTCAAGGAGCGTCCGGACGCGATTTTGAGCGGTTTCGGAGGCCAAAATGGTCTTAATCTTTCTATGGAACTGGCCAAAAGAGGCGTTCTCGAACGCAACAATGTTCGTCTGCTCGGCGCCGATCTGGAAGCGATTGAACGAGCGGAAGACAGACTGAAGTTTCGCGACATGATGGACAGCCTGGGCCAGCCCAGCACACGATCTGAGATTATAACCGAGATAGAAGCGGCAGCAACAGCCGCTGCCGACATCGGTTATCCCGTCATTGTACGGCCGGCATTCACGCTCGGCGGCAGCGGCGGCGGTATAGCGGATAATGAGGAACAATTGCGGGAGATCGTCGCTCAGGGGCTCGAGCTCTCGCCGATTCATCAGTGTCTGATTGAACAATCGATCGCGGGCTGGAAAGAAATCGAATTCGAAGTGATACGAGATGCCGATGGCAACTGTCTCACGGTCTGCTCGATGGAGAATTTCGACCCCGTTGGCGTGCATACCGGAGACTCTATAGTAGTCGCGCCGGCACTTACTTTGGCCGATCGCGAATATCAGATGCTGCGTACGGCAAGCCTGCGCATCATCCAGGAGCTGAAACTGGAAGGCGGCTGCAACATTCAATTTGCCCTGCATCCTGAATCATTCGACTACGCAGTTATTGAGGTAAACCCCCGAGTATCGCGTTCTTCAGCCCTGGCTTCCAAGGCAACCGGCTACCCTATTGCCAGAGTATCGGCAAAAATCGCCCTTGGCTACCGCTTGAACGAGATCAAGAATGAAGTGACAGGGGACACCACAGCTGCATTCGAGCCGGCTATTGACTATCTTGCGGTTAAATTTCCCAAGTGGCCGTTTGATAAATTTGTCTACGCCGACAGGCGCCTGGGCACGCAGATGAAGGCTACCGGCGAGGTGATGGCAATCAGTGACAGCTTCACCGGCGGTTTGCTGAAGGCCGTCCAAGGCGCGGAAATCGGCTGTGACACACTGAATCTGCCAAAATTCGCGGAGTTTTCCAAAGAAGTGTTGATGGAACTCATCGCCAAACAGACCGATGAACGTCTCTTCGCCATCTTTGCCGCTCTTAAGAAAAAAGTGTCTGTAGATGAGCTGCATGAGCTAACGAAGATCGATGAATGGTTTCTCAATGAATTACTGGAACTGGCAGTTTTCGAACAGCGTTTAACCACGGAAGGACTTACCCCTGAACTCTATTATCAGGGCAAAGCCTACTCCTATCAGGATGTGAGTCTAGAACGCTTGAGCGGGCAGAGGCTTCCCTGCGCTCCGCTGACCCCCGTTTATAAAATGGTCGACACCTGCGCAGGTGAATTTGCCGCGAAAACCCCATACTTTTATGCTCTTTACCCCCATCCGGACAGCAAGTCCGAGAATGAAGCTTTGGACTTTATCAATCAGAGCAGCAAGCAAACGGTGGTTGTTCTGGGTTCCGGTCCGATTCGAATCGGGCAGGGAATTGAATTTGACTATGCCAGTGTTCACTGCGTGCGCTCTTTGCAACGAATGGGCTACGAAGTCGTCACCATCAATAACAACCCTGAAACCGTCTCGACCGATTACGACTCATCTGACCGTTTGTACTTTGAACCTCTGACCGCCGAATCAGTCCTGGCGATTTTGGCCATGGAGAAGCCCCTCGGTGTTATTGTCTCCTTTGGCGGCAACACCGCTATCAAGCTTACATCGGCAATCAGCAAGGCTGGGTACACGATCTTTGGCTCTTCCTTTCGCAGCATTGATATGGCCGAAGACCGTGAAGCTTTCGATGAGCTGCTGACGCGTCTCAATATTGAGAGACCCCGCGGCCGCGCTGTCAGGAATTATGAGGAAGCCCTCGTGGTAGCGAATGAACTCGGCTATCCTGTGCTCTTGCGGCCATCCTATGTGCTTGGCGGCCAAAACATGATCATCGCCCACACGGATGAGGACGTGGAAGAATACATGGCCATCATTCTTGAGAAGAACCCCGACAACATTATCCTCTTGGACAAATATCTCATGGGTAAGGAAGTCGAGGTCGACGGTATCTTTGACGGGGAGGATTTGCTCTTGCCTGGAATCATGGAGCACGTTGAACGGGCCGGTGTGCATTCCGGTGACTCGATCGCGGTCTATCCGGCACTGAATGTCTCAGAGGATATGCGCAGGCAGATTCTCAGCACAACCAGGAAGCTTTGCCAGGGGCTCGATGTACGCGGTATTGTCAATCTGCAGTACATCATCCAAAACGAGAAGCTTTATGTAATTGAAGTGAATCCCAGAGCCTCTCGTACAGTACCCTATCTGTCGAAAATCACCGGTATCCCAATTGTCGATCTCGCTACGCAGGTCAGCATGGGCCGCAAGCTGCGCGACCTTGGACATGGCGTCGGCCTGCATCCTGATGGTCCTTATTACGCAGTCAAGGTTCCGGTATTTTCATTCACGAAGCTTGTCGGCGCAGACAGCCAGCTGGGGCCGGAAATGAAGTCGACCGGTGAGGTGCTGGGAATCGGCAAAACCTTGCAGGAGGCTTTGTACAAGGGACTGTTGGCAGCCGGCTTTACCATGAAGAAGGAAGGCGGTATCTTCATGTCGGTCCGCAACTGGGATAAGCCCGAACTTGCGCCTTTGGCCGAGAAGTTCGCTTCGCAAAATTTCCATATCTATGCTACCCGCGGCACGGCCGACATTCTGGAAGAAAACTTCCTCTGGGTCACACATGTGGGCAAAATCCACGAAGGCCGCAACAACGGACTTGATCTGATGGAAGAAAAGCGCGTCCAATACGTAATTTGCACCTCTACACACGGCCGCAATCCTGAACGTGACGGGGTTCGTATCCGTATGAAGGCAACCGCTCTGGGTATTCCGTGTCTCAGTTCGATTGATACAGCCAATGCTCTGGCTGATGCCTTGCGCAGCGGATTTTCCGAGGACAACACGGAGCTGGTCGATATTATGCAACTCAGCCACGAAGTGTAAGTTTTCGTTGACTTCTGACTGTATTGCATAGTATAATCTCACAGGTTATCAAGGGTGGTCCTCTGCACTTGTTGCATGAACGTCCGGCGAAGAGAGGAGGAACGAATTATGGATCTAATTAAAGCAGTGGAACAGAGCCAGTTGAGAACGGATTTACCGAAACTCGAGATTGGTGATTACCTGAAGGTTTCATTGAGGATTACAGAAGGCTCTCGTGAGCGAATCCAGGTTTTTGAAGGAACCTTGATTGCAATGAAGGGAAATGGTCTGAGCGAAACAATTACAGTTCGTCGCGTATCCTACGGTGTAGGTGTCGAGCGTGTACTTCCGCTTCATTCTCCCAAAATTGACCAGATCGAAGTTGTACGTAAGGGTGTTGTTAGACGTGCCAAGCTCTATTATCTGCGTGACCGCGTAGGTAAGGCCGCTCGTCTTAAGGAGAAGCTTCCTGCAAGGAAGTAATTCTCGCCCGACAATCGAGCATCTGCGAAGCCGCCTTTCACCGGGCGGCTTTTTGTTGTAATTTGTGGCGGGCAGAAAATGTTCGCACTGTTATAATATTCGTAGCTAAGGAGGACGTGCACATGGATATTAACTGGTTTCCCGGCCACATGGCCAAGGCACTGCGCAACATCAAGGAACACTTACCTATGGTGGATGTCGTGGTGGAGACCTGTGATGCCCGGATTCCGCGTTCTTCGCGTAACCCGGCACTGGCCCGGATTTTGGCGGACAAGCCGCAGATCCTGGTTTTTAACAAGGCTGATTTAGCGGATCCTAAGGTCACGGAAGAATGGGTACGCTACTACAGCCGGCACAAGCTGACGATGGTTCCATGTAACAGCAAGAACCGGGAAGGTTTTCGCCGCGTTACGGAAGAAGCCTATAAACTGGTCGCCGAGAAGCTGGATCGCATCGCGGCACGAGGGAGGGATAATCGTCCGCTTCGGCTCATGGTCGTCGGCATTCCCAATACCGGCAAGTCGACGCTTATCAACAGCATGAGTGGCCGCAAAGCCGCGCAGACCTCCGACCGCCCCGGCGTGACACGCGGACCTCAGTGGGTAAGAAGCAAGGATACCAAGCTTGAATGGCTCGATATGCCAGGTGTTTTGTGGCCCAAGCTCGAGACGGACGAACAGAAGCTGTCTCTTTCTGCAACCGGCGCTATTAAGGACCAGGTTTTGCCGATCGAGGAAGTCTCGTTTTTCTTGTTTCGAAAACTCCTCGAGCTTTACCCTGAATATCTTCGGGAGCGCTACCGGCTCCGTCATATGGAATCTGATCCTTACGACATCTATTTGGAGGGTGCGCGAATGCGCGGATGCATTCTATCCGGCGGACGAGTCGACGAACAGCGCTTTGCCGAGCTCTTTCTCAATGAATTTCGCGGCGGTATGATTGGCAGGATTTCACTCGAGACGATCAGCGCAGCAGAAGCGGGCGAGGACGAGGCAAGTGTTCTATCCCAAGCGTCTGCCGAAGTTGGGACAGATGGAGTCGCTAGGCCTGAGAATCAAGAAGACATCTTGGATAGCGATGAGGACTGGATTCATGGCTCATACTAGTCGCGAGAAGCGCAAGCAAGAGCGATTCACCCGCATGAACAGGCTGGAGGAAGAACTGCGCAGCCGCGGTTTTGTTCTTGTTGCCGGTTTGGATGAAGCCGGACGCGGACCTCTGGCTGGTCCGGTCTATGCTGCCGCGGTAATTCTGAAGGCAGAGGATCCGATTTGGGGACTGAACGATTCGAAGAAACTGAGTCCGCAAGTCCGTGAGGCGCTGGCGTCGGAGATCAAGAACCGCGCGGTGGCCTGGGCAATTGTATCGCGAAATGCAGAGTATATAGATCGACACAACATTCTTGAAGCTACCCGGTCAGCCATGGAAGAAGCCTTGAGCTTGTTGCAGCCGCCGCCGGATTTTGCGCTTCTTGACGCTATGCGGCTGGGGAATTTCCCGCCTGACCGCCAACGCTCGATCGTCAAGGGGGATGCCACAAGCAACGCGATTGCAGCTGCTTCTATTTTGGCCAAAACCGCACGTGACTCTGAGATGCTGGCCTGGGACGAGCAATATCCCGCCTATGGGTTTGCGGCTCACAAAGGCTATGGGACCGCTGCTCACTATGAGGCTTTGGATGCTAACGGCCCTTGTCCGCTGCACCGAACTAGTTTCCTGCGCAGCTGGTTCGAAAAGAACGAAAATTATGGCGGCAAAAAATGAACGTTAACAAGCCTTTGTTACCTTTTGCAGAAGCGGAACGTCGAGTGGAATCCTTGCTGAAGTCGCAGGGACACCGCATTCTGGCCAGGAATTTCGCGATTCACAACCTGGGTGAAATAGACATCATCAGTCTGCGAAACGGTGTGATTTTTGCGACGGAGGTCAAGGCTCGCCAGCATGAAAACCATGATTTCGGGGCTGAAACGAAGTTTATCCGGACTAAGCAGCGCAGAATTATCAATACACTTTATGCTTATTCAGCTAAGCAGGGACAGTTTGACAGACCGTTGGCGCTCCTGGCCGCTGAGGTCTTTTGGGACAGACAACACACCATCTCGAAACTTGTCGTCAGACCCTGGGAGAGCGGGGTCTAGTTGCCCTCTCCCGAAAAATGTTGCAAAATAGACTTCTATTTAGGGTTATATCTGGTAAGGAAAGGCG
>JAAYZH010000212.1 GCA_012514965.1 Clostridiaceae bacterium
GCCCAGGCCATCGCCGCCTGGCTGGAAGAGCACGGCAACTGACAAGCAAGTTGAAATAGACAAGAATTCAGGAGTTGTCTCATTCTTGGGACAGCTCTTTTTTGGTTAAAGTTGTGACGCCCGCGCATGGAATTTGCAAAAGTCTGCTCAACTCCCACCCTCACCGATACCGGCGAATGGCTCCACAGCAGGCCACCAAAGCAAGATGCTCAAAAGGAGCTGCCTCACTGATGAGACAGCTCCTTACAAGTTTGGATTACTTGAGAACGTGGGCCTAGTTCAGATCAGTAGCTTTGACCTCACCATCAATCATACGGATGTTGTAGCCGCCGGACTCGCTGTCAAAAAGACGAACCTCGACCTTGGCTTGCGCAGCTTCCTCTGTGATCTCATAGACCTCTGCATAGGCTTGAGCATAATTCTGAAAAATACTAAGTGCCTCATTCTCACTGGTCGCGGCAGGGCTGACGATAATGATCACCTGGTTTCTCTGTCGCTCGATATTGAGACGATTTTCTTCGTTCGCATAGGCCAGGAAGGTAGGCAGCTTCTCTTTCAAAGCGGTTTTCTTATTCTCGCGAGTCAGATAGATTGGCAGAGCGACTGCTGAAAGTACAAGCAGAAATGCGACTACACCGCCGATGATCGCCACGCGATGCTTGGTAGCGCAGTAAGGTTTCACAATTGGCTTGTTCTGCAACGCGACGCGCTCACGAGGCGTGAGCTTGCCTTCCGCACGCTTCTCAACAGCTGCGGCGCGGCGGGCAGGCACCGCCGCCATGACACTGGCACCGCCAAGGCCTTGAGCCTGCAATGCCGCGACCTTCACTTCTGTGGCAGGCTCGGCATATTCCACATTCTCATACTTGTGGCCTGATGCATCTACACCGAGGCGAATTCCTTCCGCGGTGTTCACTTCGGCCCAACAAAAAATACAATACGTGCTTTCGTTCTCGTCATTCAAACGCATTAAAGAGCCGCAGTTTGTGCACAAACCCTCGTGTAACGCCATAAAATCTCCTTTATATAGAAAAATATATATTTCAAACATTCATTGCTTAATCACAATATTGCAAATTATAATAGGAAACAGTATAGAGTGCAAACAAGAAAGCAGAAATGCTTGTTTTTGTTTGCAAAAAAGATGCGAGGTATCAATATGAGTAACACCAAGGTAGTAGATTACTGGAAACAAGCAGAAGGCGTGGGCAGGCTGAGCCGTCTTTACGGGCAGGATTCTGAGCGTCTGGCTGCTGAGGCGTTGCGTTATGAAGAGCTGGAATCGCTGTTCCTCAAGAATTTCGGGACTCGCGGCAATCTCCGTTTCTTCAGCGCGCCGGGCCGCAGTGAAATTGCAGGCAACCACACAGACCATCAATGGGGCAAAGTGATCGCTGCTTCTGTAGATCTCGATGTCATTGCTGCAGTCGTTCCGCGCGAAGACGGTATCATCGAGCTAGCCTCCAAGGGTTATGGGCGTTGTGATCGGGTGAATACAAATGATCTGGCAGTGCAAAAGAACGAAACCGGCCATTCTGCCGCTCTGATACGCGGTGTAGTCGCTGGTCTGGTTCAACAAGGGTACAAAGTCGGCGGATTCTCCGCCTTCACGAGCAGTGAAGTACCTTCAGGTTCAGGTCTCTCTTCTTCTGCTGCCTTTGAGATTCTGCTGGTCACGATTTTGGATATTCTCTACAACGATGGGGACATTCCTCCTCTGCAGCGGGCAAAGATAGGCCAATTCGCCGAAAATACCTATTTTGGTAAACCGAGCGGTCTTTTGGATCAATCCGGTTGCGCAGTAGGCGGTTTTGCAGCGTTGGACTTTGCCGGCGGCGCAATGCCGGCCATGAAACAAATTCAAGTGGATTTCGCGAGAGCAGGTTACGCCATGGTCGTTACACAGACCGGCGGCAGCCATGCGAATCTCACACACGAATACGCGGCGATTCCGGGCGATATGCGTTGCATCGCTTCGGCACTTGGCGGCAGTGTACTCAGTGAGGTAGATCCAGCTGCCTTCAATGCTTCTATCCCCTCCCTCCGCGAAAAATGTGGTGACAGGGCGGTTTTGCGCGCCATTCACTTTTTCACTGAACAAGAGCGAGTGGTTGCGCAAGGACACTGCCTTGAGGAAGGTCGCATCGAGGACTTCCTTGCTCTCGTCAATGAGTCAGGCTTGAGTTCCGAGCTGCAGCTTCAGAATATTACTCCGGCAGGTGAAACTGTTCAGCAGGAATTGGCGCTGGCACTGGCACTCAGTCGTCGTTTTCTCCATGGCAAAAAGGGCGCGGTTCGCGTACATGGCGGCGGTTTTGGCGGTACCATTCAGGCTTACATAGCTCTGGAAGACGTTGAAGCCTATTGCGCGGACATGAATCAGGTATTCGGCCAAGGCAGTGCCAAGGTGCTGGGCATTCGCCCGGTAGGCGGAGTTGAGCTGGTCTAATGCCTAGTCGGTTCGAAGAAGCGTGTATGCTCGCAGCACTCGAAGAAGCCAAAACCGCAGCCGCGCAGGGCGAGGTGCCCATTGGCTGTGTGATTACTCTCAATGGCAAAATCCTGGCACGGGCCCACAATCTCAGAGAAAGTACACGCGATGTCACGTCTCACGCCGAGATTCTGGCGCTGCGCGAAGCGGCTGCACAGCAGAATTCCTGGCGTTTAGATGGGGCTGTCGTGTTTGTGACACTCGAGCCTTGCCCCATGTGTGCCTCGGCTCTCCAGCAAGCCAGAGTTGCGAAGGTCTTCTTCGCTGCCGCTGACCCGAAGGCAGGTGCAGTCGTATCCACTGATCACTTTTTTGATCGCGTCGACCTCAATCACAAGGTCCTCTATCAATCAGGACCTTGTGAGGCAGAAGCCGCGGAAATGCTTCGCGACTTCTTCAGACAGAGGCGTGCCCGCAACAAGGCTCTTAATCAGGCACTCGGCGGGCGGGCAGCCCGCCGGAAACTGATGGAATTGCGTGGTTCCTCACTGAAGTCCCAGGAGGGATCGGCTGAAGCTGAAAGCTCTGGCCAGACGAATCGACCAGATGTCGATGCGGGCCAGCCTCTCTCCTAAGGCCGTTTCCAAGGCCATTGCATAGATCCGCAGTTGTATCTCGTAACGTTGCAAGAGCAGCGCTTGGGCCTCATCTTCTTGTTCCGGTAAATAGTCTGACTTAAAGTCCACCAGAACCGGGCCGCTTTCAGTCCAATACCAAAGATCAATCACACCTTGGACCAGTGCCTCCGCATGATGCCGGTCATGGTAACGGAAGGTAAACGGCAATTCGTGATACACGGACGGCTTCGCTGTGTCTCTGCGTCCGACTGCCTGCGCTGCCAGAATCTCTCCGGCCACAGCTGACCGCGCGTACGTGATCAGCTGTTTGCTGAATGGTTCTATCGCCTGGGCCTCGGCTTCGCTGATAAAGTGATAACGTTGTAATTCCTCTAGCTGACCGGCCAAAGAGCGCTCAGCCTCTTCAGAGTCTGCAACACGCAAAGGCTCGAGGTCCAAAAACCGCAGCACAGTATGCAAAGCGATCCCTCGCTCAGCTGCTTTCAGCCCTTTGGCCGCCTCCACATCAGCAAAATCCTCCGGGCTCAACAAGGCCAGGTTTACGTCATCCGTATTCTCCTCGTCCAGGTTCTCCGAGAGCTGAGATCGGCGCTTAATCTCACTGACTGTTTGCTTTGGCAACGTCGGATAATGATCGGTGGCGAATTCGTAGAATGCGGCGAGCCGCATCGTAATCTCACCCGGCTGTGTCATGGTGCCCTGCAGATCGATCACGGACGCATCTGTCTCCGGCTGCCTGTTTGCCTGGCTGGTAAAGCGCTCAAGCGCAACGGCATAATCTGCCAGATCATCCAGCCTGCGTAAAGTCCAGGCCAGATCTTCGCCGCCTGCATAAGCCGCCGAGTTCGATTGTGGCGTCAGCGGGGCATGCCCTGCAGCCGTTGCGCCAATTGCGCTCAGAAACGTCTGCACTCCAGGATCCGGATGTCCGCAAAGAGCAAGCAAGAGCAAGTCCTGATAGCTCGATACTTCCTGCAGAATATGCGCAGGCAGCGTTAGGGTACCGGCGGAAGCTGCCTGTTCAAGTAAAGCGACTGTTTTGACCGGGAGGGCCGGCTCTCCCTCTTTCGTTTTTACGCTGCCACACAAATAGAGTTTCGTTTCAGCCCGGCTCATCGCCACATAGAGCAGACATATCTCTTCGGTCAAAAAGCGCTGTTGCTTTTCGCTCTCCATAGCCCGACGCAGCAGGCTGGGATAGGTATAGCTTCCGTCCGGACTCGCGACATCAAAGCCGATACCCATGTCTTCTGACATCATGATTTTGTCTTTTTTATCCAAGTCGCTGAGGCCCTTGTGGAGGTCCATCAAGAACACGTACGGAAACTCAAGCCCCTTACTCTTGTGGAAGGTCAAAACCTGCACGCCTTCACCATCAAAATCATTAGCGTTTGCCTCACTTCTGTCCATAGCCAGGCTTTCTTCAAAGAAACGCACTACAGAGAAGAGACTGTCGCGGCCGTTGGCCTCGATCTCGCGGACTTTCTGGGCAAACTCCTCGAGCAGGAGGGCGGCTTCCTCCCCTTCGTCGCGAAGCAAAGTGGCTGGATAATCGGCGCTGTACCAGATTTCTTCCAGTAAGGCACGCACCGAAAGCTGGGCAGCCCTGCTCCTCCACTTGTCGAGTCGATCCAGGAAGCGGGCGGTTTTCGCGCCAAGTGCCTCTTCGCTTCCATGAGCGATCAGGCGTACAGCCTCATAGAAGTTACCGGACACATGCCGGCTGCGTTGATAGAGACGAATCAGCGCCAGTTCGGCTTCGCTAAACGGTTCCAGCAGGATTTCGCTAAGCATTAGGGTGGTGAGCGGTATATCCTGACTCGCATTATCAAGGGTCTGGAGCAGGGCCAGCTGCAGTTGCAAGATGTAGTTGTCCTTGACGTTCGCGCGCCGGCTGCGATTCTGGGGAATTCTCATCTGGTCCAAGACCCGCGCAATCTCGTCACAACGGTGGTTTTTGCGCGTCATGACCGCGATGTCGCTGTAAGGGACCCCTTCTTCAATATGCAGGCGCTGAATTTCGAGCCCGGCTTGGAAGGCCATACGCAGATCAGCATTGCCTTCCA